>CAYOHA010000108.1:0-8430 GCA_964403625.1 uncultured Dehalococcoidales bacterium
ATAAGCGCTGAAAGCATCTAAGTGCGAAGCCCACCCCAAGATTAGATCTCCCATCTTTATGAGCAATCATAGAGAGTAAGACCGCAAATAGACTATTTGTTTGATAGGCGGTAGGTGTAAGAGCAGTAATGTTTTTAGCTTAACCGTACTAATGGTCGAGGGCTTGACCTGCTTCAGAGTTGATATTAGGCAAACCAAAAAAGACCAGTCTAGATAAGGACCGGTCTTTTTATTTAGAAGTAAATTCACTTAAGAAGTTTGATAAATTCATCCACCGATAAATTAGCACCATCAAGAACAGAACTTAATGTCCCGGTATCGATAATCTTATGGTCGGGAACAACCACCTGAGCAAAAGGGTTGTCTCTTCTTAATACGACATGACTTCCCTTACGGCGTTTAATGTAAAACCCAGCTTTACCTAATGCTTTGATGACTTCTTTACCGGATAGTCCTCTGGGGAGCCTACTCACCTAGCAATAACCTCAAGCTCGATAATATCCCTGCCAATTTCTGTGGGAAGGGGAATTCCATCCTCTATAAGGGCTTCAACATAGGCTTCCATAGCCTCTTTAATATTCTTTTGAGTTTCAGCTTTAGTCCTGCCTTGTGATACACAGCCTTTCAAGGCCGGGGCATAAGCCACGTAGCCTGATTCCCGGCCTTTTTCAATAATAACCGTATATTTCATTCAACCACCTCTGCCTTTATGATAGCACAGATAAAGCAGAAATTCTTTACTTGTGGGCTTGACCTGCTTCAGAGTTGATATTAGGGAAGATTGATAAAAAAGATACCCGTCTGAAAATGACGGGCTTTCTTGTTTTTAGGAGATTTTTTATTTTTTTGTGACCTATCCCCCTTGCCCCCTTCCCTTGGGATTAACGGAAGAGGTCTATTTTTTAGAGAGGATAAGCCTCTTCTCAAGCTCTTGCTACTATTGCACAAACATTGGGATGTCTAATACAGATGCACTATTACGATTCATACGGAAAAGAGGCTGTGAGCATATTGTCATTTGGTAAACCGCAATCGGTTTAGGAATTAGTCTATAGTTTTGTTATCTTTTATATTTCCATTGAATTAACCTTCTAATCTTTACTTCATTTCACTATTGTTATAACCTTAATTGGAAATAATTGTTAGCAGGTGATTGGGAGGTGTAACATGAATAAAACAACTAACTCATATGAACCAGGTGATTTAAGACTTGAAGCACAAAAAGAAAGGGAGGCTTTCTTCGATGCATTTAACAAAGAAACTGATAGAGGCCTGGCAATTGTTTCAGTTTGCTTTCTGGATAATATGCTAGAGAAACTAATAAGATCTGTATACAGAAAAGACCCAAGAATCAAGATATTATTCAAGGATAACCAGATTCTTCAATCATTTTACAATAAAGTATGTATAGCCTATTTCTCCGGATTAGTTCCGGAAGCTTTTTATGATGACTTAAAACTGATTGGTGAGATTAGAAATAAGTTCGCCCATTCAGTACTAGATTCTGTGAGTTTTGATGATGTTTCTATTATTAAAAAAATAGATATGTTTAAACAACTCCCACCTGGTCTTAAAAAAATATACCCGCCAAAACTTAAGTTTCTTCTCATTGCAGTACACATGGGCACTTTCATTCAGGGTTTAAGGTATGGGCTAGAAGAGGGGCCAATTAAGATTAACTATATGTGTAATACAGACCTCGAGACACTACGCGGTTGTATTCTTACACCTCAAGAGATTGAGAAATTGATGAAGCAGAAACCAGATAAACGATAGTGTTTATTATCGGGATTCAATACAACCTCCTCCCTCGTAAAATGGTGGAACGGGGGCACGGTTTATTTCCTGCAAATCCTCTTGTATTTCTTACTACTTCCACATAAGGTTCGGCAGAGTATTCTACAGAAAGGGAGCTTTGCCCTTCTTTTTTTTGCACTTGAAAATCCCTCTCCTGTCTCCCTTTACGAAAAGGAGAAGTCTGGTCTCCCCCTTTATTAAAGGGGGAATTAGGAGGATTTAGAGCAGGGCGTCTAAGAGGGCCTAGCGCCCCTCTCCAAATACTTCCCCTTTCCTTCGTTAAAGGAAGGGGGATATAAGGGGGATGGATTTTTTAGTAAAAAGGGGCGTAGATATGACATACATTTATCGCTTTAATAATGTATAATAAGCACAAAACACTCAAAAGGAGTGAATCTATGCCGGAGCAGAATAGGCTGATTATTGACTGGCTGCTGCAGGATGATAATCCAGCGGTGAAACACCGGACACTGACCGAACTGCTTGGGAAATCCAGGACGGATAACGAGGTTGCAAAGGTTAGAGATCGATTATTAAACATGCTTCCTCAAGTGGCAGACAAAGCCTGGATGACGGACTCCAAAGGCATGTTCGTCACGTATAATTTGATCGCCCTTGCCGAATGCGGATTAACTAAAGAAGACGTTGACGTGTCCGCAGTATTCAGGCGATGGCTGGAAAAGGCAGATACAGGCAAGTTTGCCGGTTTTCACTATAGCAGACGGTTCGACGCGCCACCGTCAACATCATTCCTGACAGGCGGCAGCTATCACCCTAGCGGCTGGTTCGACGCTGCCTGTGGGGATGCGTTATTGCTGAAAGCCTTGGTGTCTCTCGGTTATGAAGACAATGAGAGAGTACGGGATTGGCTGAATGCATTTTCAGAATCCGTACTGCCTGACGGGGGTTTTCTTTGTCTGCACGTACGACCGGCATTCGAGTACACGCCCAAGAGCTGTATGAAAGATAACATTAATGTGTTGCTCATGCTTGCCGAATGCAAGAAACAGGCGCTCGAATTTGAATGTACTGGAGCTCTTCTTGATTATTTTATGAAGCGCAGGATATTTTACCGCAGTGATAGTCCGAACACTCTGGTCCTCAAGGATCGCACGGGTAAACGGATGATAGACAACTATTTTCCCGCTGAACCTTCTCGGGTAGGGCTGCCGCAACTGCTTTATGCCTTCTCCGTATTGAGCGTGGGCAATAATCCTGAGTTGAAAGAAGCCTGGGAATTACTGAATCACAAAAAGGACGAAGAAGGCAAGTCTCCACTCGAGGGCACTCTAGCAAAGTCATATTTGCTGAAAGAGCGCGTCGGTAAGCCAAGTAAATGGGTAACTCTGTACGCTATACTTGCAGAAAAATATAGAGAAGCGCGCGAGTAATAAATATTAATAATAGGCTCAAATTGTTAAGGAGCATAAGACATATGTCTAATAGAGTCGAACGTATTCTTGAAAGCATTAAAACTAACGCCGGCAAAGATATTTTTGAAAGAGTAAAAAACACCTTCGGAGAAACTGACGTGAAAGCGATTCTTGCTGAGATCGAGAAGGCTTTCGGTGCAGAGGGCGTTGCCAGAGTTATGAAACCATGTGGCTATCAGTGCATTTCGGGTAATGTAATTAAGCGAGCGAAGGCTTTATATGAAGCTTCGAAAAATCTTGATGATTTCCTGCGGATGATGAACGAGAAACGCATTGGCGGCGGCAAATTGCATATCAAAGACGAAAAAATCATCGGTATTTACGAGAGGTGCTATTGTGGGCTGGTAAAAGCGATAAAAGATTTATCACCTCTCTACTGTAATTGTTCCGCCGGCTGGTATGAGCGGCTTTTTTCCTCTGTTCTTGGAAGGCCAGTCGATGTTAAAAAGGTGCGGACAATACTGGACGGCTCCGCTGAATGCGAGTTTGAAATCAGTTATTAAGGGTGAGACTGAAAAATCCTCTCAATCTCCCCTTCCCTCGCTGGAGCTTTAGCGTAAGCAGGCTATGCTCATAATGATATGTATATAGTACTTTCAGGGTAAAGCCTAAAGGGGAAATAAGGGGGACGTACTTATTTCTTCATTTTACTATCTCAGGGTGATTGACTTTGAAAAAACCTTTGTGTATACTAGCATTATACGCCTTAAGGAAGCTAGGTATAATACTTTAATAATATTATATATTAAACTGGCGAAAGTCTCCTGGTGGTTTGAGCGAGGTGGAACCACCCGTTCCCATCCCGAACACGGAAGTGAAACGCCTCAGCGCGGAGGATACTGAGGGAGTAATCCTTTGTGGAAAATAAGCCACTGCCAGGAGACTTTACCTTAAAGTTACCACGCTGAAAAACAATCTAGCCTTAGTCTTTGACCTTTATTACCAGTTACTTTATAATAATTGTAATACAGACGATCAAAGGAGTGGTATTAAGGAGAAGAGATGCCCAGCCGATTTGAGAAATTTTCAGAACGAGCCCGCCGGGTCCTTACCTCAGCTCAAGAAGAGGCACAAGCCCTTAACCATAGCTATATTGGTACCGAGCATATTTTACTAGGTTTAATACGTGAAGAGGAAGGAGTAGGAGCTAGGGTCCTTACCAATATGGGCATAAGCCTAGGTAAGGTACGTTCAGCGGTGGAGTTTATTATCGGGCGTGGAGAGAAGTCCGTGGCTGGCGAAATCGGACTTACCCCCAGAGCTAAAAGAGTTATTGAACTGGCTATAGATGAGGCACGTTATCTTGGCCACAATTATATTGGGACCGAACATATCTTACTTGGACTACTGCACGAAGGCGAAGGTGTGGCTGCTGGTGTATTGGACAGCTTTGGTATTACCCTCGAAAAAGCGCGTGCTGAAGTAACCCAAATTCTCAGTCAGGGTGCGAGTAAAACCAGGGTTAACCGCACCCCAAACCGTACTCCAGTTCTTGACCAACTCAGTGTTGATCTGACCGCTGCTGCTACCAGTGGGAAACTCGACCCGGTTATTGGTCGGCATAAGGAGATAGAACGAGTAATCCAGATACTCAGTCGCCGGACCAAGAATAACCCAGCCCTCATTGGTGAACCAGGAGTGGGTAAGACGGCAATAGTCGAAGGCCTAGCTCATCGTATTGCTGCTGGCGATGTTCCTGAGACACTGGAGGACAAACGGATTGTAACGTTGGACATCGCCGCCGTAGTCGCCGGGACAAAATACCGGGGTGAATTTGAAGAACGGCTGAAAAAAATAATAACTGAAATAAAAACAGCTAAAAACTGCGTGCTCTTTATTGATGAATTTCACACTATTGTCGGCGCCGGCGCAGCGGAAGGCGCGGTGGATGCTGCCAGTATTCTCAAACCCTCGCTGGCAAGGGGAGAGTTGCAGTGTATTGGTGCCACTACCCTGGATGATTACCGTAAACATGTAGAGCGCGACCCTGCTCTAGAACGTCGCTTTCAACCAATCCTGGTGGAGGAGCCTTCAGTAGACGAGACACTGGATATTTTACGCGGGGTTAAAGAGCGCTACGAAGAACACCACAAGCTTACAATTAGTGATGCAGCACTGAGTGCTGCTGCCACGCTATCCGCCAGATATATACCTGACCGCTTTTTACCCGATAAGGCAATTGACGTCATTGACGAAGCTGCATCACGGGTACGGATCAGACACCGGGTCCCACCTGATACCCTTAAGGAAGCCAAACAAAATGAGGATAGTGTCCGCAAGGATAAAGAAGCTGCTCTGGCTAGCCAGCAGTATGATTATGCCGCTGAACTGCGTCAACAGGAACTTCAAATTGAGGAAAAGATCAAGCGACTGAAAGAAGAGTGGCGTAATGAACTGGAACAGGATAAACCGGTAGTCACTGCTGAAGACATCGCTGAAGTGGTCAGTATGTGGACAGGGATTCCGGTAGTGCAACTGGCAGAGAAGGAAACTGAGCGGTTACTTCAGATGGAAGAGGTATTGCACAAACGTATTATCAGTCAGGATGAAGCTATTAACACTATTTCAAAGGCGGTGAGGCGGGCCCGAGCCGGGCTTAAGGACCCCAGACATCCTATAGGCAATTTCATCTTCCTCGGTCCTACCGGTGTCGGTAAGACAGAACTGGTCAAAGCCCTGGCTGAATTTATGTTTGGTAATGAGGATGCTCTTATCCGGCTTGATATGTCTGAGTATCAGGAACGGCATACGGTATCCCGGTTGGTCGGAGCGCCGCCGGGATATATTGGCTATGATGAAGGCGGGCAGCTAACCGAAGCCGTACGGCGTAAGTCATACTGCTGTATTCTCCTTGACGAAATTGAAAAAGCCCATCCTGATGTTTTTAATATCTTGCTGCAAATATTCGATGACGGACACCTAACTGATGCCAAAGGTCGGAGAGTTGATTTCCGCAATAGTATTATTGTTATGACCAGCAATATCGGCGCTGAGCTTATCAGGAAGGGAAGTTCAATCGGTTTTGCCTCACGAGCTGACGAAGCCAAAACTCAGCAGATGGACTATGAGAAAATGAAGGAAAGGTTACTTGCTGAACTTAAGAAGACCTTCCGTCCCGAGTTTCTCAATCGTATTGATAGTGTTATAGTATTTCATGCTCTGACCAAGGAACATATTCGCAAGATAGTTGATTTGATGCTGGCTATCGTAACCCAGCAGCTAGCGGAAAAGGGAATCAAGCTTGAGGTAACCGACGCTGCTAAAGACTTTCTTGGCGAGAAGGGTTATGATGAGGTATTTGGTGCCAGACCTTTACGCAGAGTTATTCAAGAGATGGTTGAAGATAAACTATCAGATAGTCTGCTCCGTGGTCAATTCCATTCAAGTGACACGGCTATAGTCGATCTGGAGGGGAATGAGATTGTGGTACACCCTGCTCCCGTAGGGGTATTGCTGGGGGATGCTAAAACTTAAACCTATGATACAGACAAAGCCAGTGGATTACTTATAGGGCGGGATAACTAATTAGATGAGATACCCGCCCTTAAATTTGCTATAATCAGGTTGGTGATAAATATGACAATAGACTGGGGTCTTGCCGGCAAGATCGGGGGAATAGGCTTTGGCATGGTCTTTGTCGTGCTGATTATCCTGGCTGTAGCGATATGGCTGGCCGGACTTGTGGTTAGTAGAATCAGTACCAGCACGGACAAAACTAACGATACCAAGAAAGGAGCTTAGAATTGGCGCAGGAAATCATCGAAGTCCCGATAACGGGTAAAATTGTTAGTGTAGAGTGTAAAACAGGGGATACGGTCCAGGAGGGAGATGTAATCTGCTATATCGAGTCAATGAAAATGGAGAACCCAATATTAGCTCCTGTAACTGGTACCGTTACTGACATAAAAGTAACCAAGGGGCAGGTGGTTGAAACGGGAAATCTGATAGCTATCATTGAATATTAATCAGGTTTGCATTCTAATATGAACAGGAAAGGCTTTGGTGTAGCAGCCTGGCATTCGTTAGAGTCAGCGCAGGTTCTAAAAGAACTGAATGCCGACCCCGACAGCGGTTTAACCAAAGACGAAGTTGTGAGACGGCTTGAGCAATATGGCTATAATGAGCTCAAGAAAGAAAAAAAGGCTTCACCCTTCGCCCTCTTCATAAGTCAGTTCAAAGATATACTCATCATAATTCTTCTTATTGCCATCGTGCTTTCAGCAATTGTTGGTGAGCTGGTGGATGCGGGCATTATTGCCGCTATAGTTGTTTTTTGTGCTATTTTAGGATTTACCCAGGAATACCGAGCTGAGCGAGCCGTTGAGGCACTTAAGAAGATGCTTTCTCCCACTATAACCGTGCTAAGAGAAGGCAGAGAAGAAGAAGTCCCCTCAAAGGAGCTTGTCCCCGGGGATATATTACTCCTTGAGGCAGGGGATAGAATCCCGGCAGATGCACGATTGGTCGAGGCTCACTCCTTAATGTGTGACGAAGCACCTCTTACCGGAGAATCAGTCCCGGTCAATAAAGAGACAAATACACTAACTAAGGATGTGCGTGTCAGCGATAGAAAAAATATGGTCTTTACTGGCACCACAGTCACCTACGGCAGGGGCAAAGCGGTAGTAACGTCAACGGGGATGAACACGGAGTTTGGTGAAATTGCCAAAGAGTTGACGACGGTAGAGACTGAGGGGACTCCTCTCGAGAAAAGGACGGGAGAGATAGGCAAATGGATTGGTATTATCGCCCTATCCATCTGTGGCCTTATTCTGGTAATTAGTCTGGTAAGGCAGGTCATTATGGGGAACAAGATAGACCTGCCATTCATAGTAACGATGGTGATGTTTGCGGTATCCCTCGCTGTGGCAGCTGTACCTGAGGCATTAGCCGCCATTGTAACCGGTGCCCTGGCTATAGGTATGCACCGGATGGCAAGGCAAAATGCTCTGGTAAGGAGAATGCCAGCAGTTGAGACCCTCGGCTGCACCACCGTGATATGCTCAGACAAGACAGGTACCTTGACTAAGGGAGAGATGACGGTAAAAAAGATTTATAACGAAGGCAGGATGATAGAGGTGACCGGAGTCGGTTATGCCCCTGTCGGAGAGCTTAAAGGCTCTGAGATAATCAAGACCGCCGGTGATTCGCCATTGCAGTTGTTCCTTCTTGGGGGACTCCTGTGCAGTGATGCTGTTTT
>CAYOHA010000109.1:0-8402 GCA_964403625.1 uncultured Dehalococcoidales bacterium
CCTTTCGCCTATCCACAATATAGACATATCCCTTTTCATCGTAGTAGCCGATATCTCCGGTATATATCCATCCATTGACCATAGCCTCCCGGGTATCATCTGGCTTACGCCAGTATTCGAGCATTAGATGTTTGCTCTGTACAATTATCTCGCCCAACTCGCCTGGACCGACATCATTATTTTGTGTGTCTACAATCCTTACGTGTACCCCTATACTGGGCCTGCCTGCGGAAGCCAGGATTCCCTGTATTTCGGGAGGTCCTTTTATGACTTCGTGGTCTTTCCTGGGTAGGTCCGTAATCTCTGGTCCCGTTTCAGTCTGACCATAGCCTTGTGCAAAAATGGGTCCCCATGTTTCCAGCCCTTTCTTCAGTACCTCCAGAGGCATGGGTGACGCTGCATACCACACCCTCTTCAAGCTAGAAAGGTCATACTTTTTCAGGTCTGGTACCGAAAGCATCGCCACTAAATGCGTAGGTACAATACTGATATCGGTAGCCTTCTCATCCTGAATGGTCTTTAAGGTAGCATTGGCATCAAACGACCTTTGCGAAATAATGACATTACAGCCCGCCATGAAGAGGAAAGCCCGGAATTGATGAAGTCCGCCAATATGGAAGAGGGGGTTAATCTGAATGTGTTTCTCACCCGGTAACAAGCCCATTTCAATGACGAGATTCTTAGCAACATCAATGAAAGCCTGTTGGTCATATAGTGAGCCGCGAGGGACTCCCGTGGTGCCGCTGGTATAGATAATCGACATCGGGTCATTTTCTTCCACCTGGACGTTAGGCTCCTCCGTGGAATAGTCAGCCAGTAAGCTATCATGGTTTACCATATCTGGAGCGGATCCTTCGAGAGAGATAAAGTTCTTTACCCTGGAAAGCCGGGGACGTAATGAACTGACTACATTCACCAGTTCAGGTCCAACAAAAAGCGTGTTCGCTTCTGAGTAGTTAATCAAGTAGTCGAGTTCATTTGCCTGCAACCTGAAATTGAAGGGAGAGGCAATAAATCCTCCCTTCCAGGCTGCCCCGTAGAAATCCGCATATTCAAGACAATTATAGGATAGGATCCCAATGACATCTCCCTTTTTAGCTCCCATTGCCTGCAGGGCATGTATCAGGCTGTTAACCCTGGCGTTATATTCAGAAAAGGTTATCCTTTTTGACCTATAAACAAAGGCTTCCTGGTTCGGATACAGGAGTGCATTTCTATAGATGACATCTGCATAAGTGCCTATGTTATAACGACATAGTTCTTTCAATATGTTTTTTACTGCCATTGTCCTGCTCCTTCAAACCATATATATTTATATTCATTAAAAAATATCTATCTTGCATTGATTCTTACTTGGTAGACTACTCTAGCTTTTTTAGTTCTCAGATACTCAGTGAAACATCTTGTCAGAAGTCAAGTTATTGTCCAAGAGGGGATTAACTCCAATAAGAGATTATAATGCCCGACACTCTTAATATCAAGGCAAAGGTTGTTTATTAACCTCTTATCTTTTATCCATATCTGGTTATATGATGAGAGGGAAAGGTTTTAGAGAGGGGCTTCGCCCCTCTCTTTCTTTACTACCCCTTCCCTTTCCAAGAGAAGGGGCAAGGGGATAGGTTGTTAAACAATATCAAGGCAGATGGACAAAACAGATAGACAAAGCTGTTGAAAATATCGCTGAAATATTTTAAAAATTGTTTATTTAGATATTGACAAAATAAATAATAATGGTATAATAAAATTAAATAAATTAATTATCTACTTAATATTATTAAAACCTAGGTGATAAGAGGAGGAAGTGAATATGCCAAAAGAGTGGAATGAATTAATGCGGATTACCCGTGGTGCCGATATATTCATCGAGCGTGTCCGTTTTACGGACAGTAACATCGCTATAGATGGAGAGTTCGAGTTGCCACTATTAGCTCGTTTGTCCGCTGAGGACCAGGTCTTTATTATGGCTTTCATCCAGTGTCACGGATCGATAAAGGATATGGAGCAGATGTTTGGAATTAGTTACCCTACGGTAAAAAATCGGCTTAACCGGCTTGCTGAAAGGCTAAAGCTGGTTGAGACCCAATCTTTTAGCTCTCAAGATGATGTGCTGTCCGATCTTGAGCGTGGCGAAATTACTGCTACTGAAGCAATTGAGAGGTTATCGAAATGAACAGACCACCATATCTTATGCAGGTAAAAATTAAAGAACCAGAGAGCCGGAGGATTAATCTATGGATACCATTATTCTTAATATTTCCCATCATAGCTATTATCACTCTGGTGATTATACTCATCCTGGCGCCATTCGTATTCTTAGCAGCGATAGTGCTCTGGCGCTTTGGTTGGATTAAAACACTTCTACTTATTGTTCCTTTGACTATTGGTTGTTTATGGGCGTCACGTGGACTTGAGGTAAACGTTAATAGCAGTAAAGAAAACGTATTGATTTCCGTAAAATAAATTTTATAGGAGGATTACGATGTCTGAAAATAGAAAACGCATACTGGAGATGCTTGCTGACAAAAAGATTACCGTTGATGAGGCTGAAAGGCTATTGGCACTTGTCGGGACTGATGAAAGCTCGAAAGAACAGTCATCTGGTGCTACACAGGATAAAAAAGGGCCGGCGAAGTATTTGAGGGTACTAATACAACCCGGTCCCGAAGGTGAAAGCGGACATAGTGCGGAGAGGGTTAATGTCCGAGTTCCGATGAGTCTGATACGTGCTGGTATGAAACTTACTTCCCTTATTCCACCGGAAGCTGTTGATAAAGTCAATGAAGCAATGAAAGAGAAAGGTATCAACTTTGACCTGCGTAATTTGAAGGCAGACGATATCCAGGAACTGGTGGATGCCATCAGCGACCTTGAGGTAAATATTGATTCCGGCAGGGAAAAGGTACACGTTTACGTGGAATAACCTCGGGATCCAACAATCCTAAATACGTATTCTCTCCTTAGAACACATTTTCTAATATTGTGGTATTATGGTTAGATAATTTAAAGACAAACAGATATTTTTTTAGAAAGTGAATATTAAATAAAAACATTTTTCGTTGTCTGGGTCAGTCAGGCGGCCTCGTTACTTGGTAGCTCTCTGGTAGGATTTGCTCTTGCCTGGTATCTGACGAAAGAGACTGGTTCTGCTACTGTACTTGCCACTGCTGTGTTGATATCGCTTCTACCGCAAATCGTTCTGGGGCCATTTGTAGGGCCATATATTGACCGCTGGAACCGGAAAAAGATACTGATTATATCCGACTTATTTATCGCCCTGGTAACAGCAGGTCTGGTGGTTCTTTTTCTCACAGAAACCATTCAGGTCTGGCATATTTATGTGGCCATGGTTGCCAGGTCTATAGGGGGCACTTTTCACTTCCCGGCATTATCGGCTTCTATTCCACTCATCGTGCCGGAGAAGCACCTTGCCCGTGCGGCGGGTTTAAACCAGATGTTGGGGGGTATTATTAATATCGTTTCACCGCCAGCAGGCGCTTTTCTACTGGAGACACTACCTATGTATGGTGTGCTTGTCGTCGACATCGGGACAGCGATAATAGCCGTAGGTTGCATCTTGTTGATTTCTTTACCTAATCCCGTACGAACGACTTTGACTGCTAAAACTTCTGCTATCTCCGATATGGTCCAGGGCTTCAGATATATATGGTCATGGCGTGGTCTTGCCATACTGATGGGGCTATCTGCTTTCCTTAACTTTTTCGCTACCCCCGCATTTGTTTTAATGCCTGTCTTTGTAACCAATTATCTTGAAAGTGACGTGCTTAAACTGGGGTGGCTTAACTCCGCTTTTGGTTTGGGAACTATTGTAGGTGGGCTTGTTCTTGGTGTGTGGGGTGGTTTCAAACGCCGTATTTACACTTCTATTATAGGGATACTTATTGCAGGAGTATCAATGATCGGGCTTGGTTTTACCACTGTAGGTCTTTTTTTTCTTGGCGTATTCTGCTCTTTCCTGGTAGGTATAGGCCTTGCTGTGGGTAACGGACCATTCATGGCGATTTTGCAATCGGTAATAGCCAAAGACATACAGGGTCGGATTTTTTCTATAATTGGTGCAATAAGCGCCGCTATGACTCCACTTGGACTCGCTGTTGCCGGTCCCCTCGCGGATGCTATTGGTGTCCGCTTTTTATTCTATATCGCCGGGGCTGCTACTATTATTATTATGATAGTCTGCGTTTTCATCCCGGATATTATGAACCTGGAAAAACAAAAGGTTAACAACTCATCTCTCAGCTCAATGTAAACAAAATTGTTAGCTGAGTTACTCATTAACATACCAGCAGATTATGTTTAGCTAATGTACGGAAGAAACCAAAGCTAATTATTGTTGGCTGAACACCATATGATATTCTTTATGGGAAACAACCTAACTGGCAACTGGATATCTTTATCTTCAGCTTATTTGCTATATCACCGATAGTTCTAGTACTGACCTTGTTTTTCGCAGCTATTTTAAATGCCACAGCGCAGGGAAGCTTGCCGTTAACCAGGGATGCCTTCATTTCCTCTTCCAGCATCTTCTCATTATCAGCACTGACTTCTTTACTCATTTTTATCCTCCAATAATACTATCTTCTACCATAGTAGAGTATATGGAGAATCTACGCAAGAGAGCAGATAAAAGAAAGTAAAACAGATTGACAATGAATGATGGTGATTGACTCGGAAACAAACTTGGCTCCCCTAATTGACCTATTCCGCAACCATCAATTTGTATTAAGATATAACCTAACCCAAAATAAAGCAATCATTTCATCTTTTCAATCTCTGAGTTATTGTAAAATATATAACTTTGGTCTAGAATTGTTTTAACCTTTTTTGTTACGGACACCATCAATACGAAAAGCAATAATAATGAAACATTATTATTCACTAAGGCATCCGGCATTAATAAAACCGGTATATAACGATACCTATTGATTTCAGTTTATTACAGGAGGTCTACATGGCGGATAAAAAGTATGACAAGTATTTCTTGAGTTATGACGGCGCGGAACCCAAGGCTAATGATTACACTTCTCTAAACAGCCTGCCGCCGTTCCCGGAGATTGCCAGCCCTCAAACATATTTCCGGGGGGCGCCCGCCCTGCCAGGAGCTACGGCTACCATAGGCTGGCAAGTGTTCACCGCGCCGGTTTGCTGGGAAACAATTCCCCACGTCCACAAATATGATGAATTCCTTATTTTCCTCGGCGCGCAACTGCCGGACCTTTGTAAAAGCTTCGATGCGGAGATAGACCTGTGGATGGGAAAGGAACTGGAGAAGCATACCATCACCTCGACAACCGTCGTCTTCATTCCTAAAGGCGTACTGCATTGTCCGTTGAATTTTAGAGCAATCAGAAAGCCTGTTCTCTTCCATGCGCTTTATTTGGGGCCAACTCTGGATGCCAAGCGTATCGAGAACTTTGATGAAGCTGGTTTTAATTGGGAAGGACCTGTTAACTTACGCACCTTTGGTCCGCCCAAGAAATAGAAACTCTATATTGGCACTATAGTGTCTAGAGTTCCTCGAACCGGCATCTTGTATAATGCGCTTGCCTTGGCTTATCAAGGGCGTAAAGAAGAAGCCACCAAGGCTTTTGAAAGCGTTGTAGTAATACGAAAAAACTATGAAGTCGATGAGATGCCTACCAATACTGATGTTCTATTTTTAAAGGCAAGCATAATCTTAGCCTATCGCGAAGGTGATCAAGAGTTACTAAAGTATTTCACTGGCACCGGAACCTATGTATCGGGTACAGAGTGTCCAACCTCTATCTCCCGTCACCTGGGCGGAGTAGCAGCACTAAAGAGAAGCTATTAGGGTCTGCAAGGAGATGAGATTCCGCACAGAACTAGCCGTTACCTGGCTTCAGCTTGCCGAGCTATTGCTGGAGCACTACCCGGACGAGAAAAAGGAAGCTCTGGAGCACCTGGAATTAGCCATCAAAGAGTTCCGCGAGATGAAGATGCAGCCCTCATTAGAGAGTGCGATGAGGCATAAGGATATATTGAAGGCTTAATTATAAACGATATAAAGACTATCTAACCATCTAATACCTTTAAGAGTTGAATATGATGAGAAAGAGGGTACTAGAGCTACCAAATAGTGCGGTGATTTTTAGTGCCCTTAATATTTTAAAGGAGGAAAAACAATGTCAGTCGAAGAGAACAAAGCGTTAATTTACAAAATCTATGACGAATATAATAAGGGAAACTATGACGTGTATGACGAGTGTTTCACCGATGATTTCCTCTCGTACAGATGGGATGGAAGTGTTTTGGACAAGACATCGTACAAGAAAATGCTGTTAGGTTTTAAAGAAACATTTCCCGGTATTCAACGCACGATTCAGGATACCATTGTCACAGAAGACCGAGCATCACTGTATTATACATGGACTGGAACAGATAATTTTACATTTCAGGGACGTACCCCTACGGGTAAGTTACTCAATGTAAAAGAAATATACTTCATCCGCTTCAAGAATGGTAAAATATCAGAATATCGTCAATATGGTGGTGCATACGGTTTGGGTTATCAACTAGGAGCACTGGTAGAGGCGAAAAATGTAGTTGAGAAAAGGGAATGAAATAACGTAACTCGAAGTGCACCAATAGACTATAGATGCCTTTTTACCTGTTTTCCTGTTTTCCTGCCCCAAGGCATCATATATGTAGTTTATATATAGAGATATCGGTTTTGTGGTTTCTGTTAATGAATAAACAGGAGGTGTGAAATGCCTAAATTGTATGACATCGTTGTAACGATAGAATCGGTTACTAAAAATGAATGTCCCCAGGGATACAAGGTCAGCGATGAGTGGCTGGTTAAGGGCGGAAAAACACCCGGGAAAGAAATGTGTGCCAGCGCATACAATTCTATTGCTCCGGCAATAAGAGTGTTGAGCCTGGGCGGTGAGCATCCCTGGGACACCGACAAGGATACGAGCTATTCCATGTGTCCAGACTCAAACGTCGGCCTGGTCTTTAAATTAAGAAGAGTGCGGTAAGAAATAGTTTATCTACCTGCCTAGGGTGCAGAAGCGAAAGGTTGCCATATCGCCGGCTCAAACATACGAGGAGGGGGTGCCTCGTCTAAGATATAGTCCGGTGGTTTCACCAGATCGAAGATTAACGCTTTCTGATTACACCCAATTACACAGAGCCCGCACCCCATGCACTTTTCCTCGTTGACAAATGCCTTAAGCTTTTTGGAGCCAGGAACCTTCTTCATCTCGATGGCATTAAAGAAACAACGGTCAACACACTCCTGACAACCGTCACAAGTTCCCTCATCTACTCTAGCCCGATAGCGGCTTGGAGTTCGTAGCTGATGAGCCACCCCGTAGCGTATAGTTGCTCCCATAACATTACAGCAGCATTCACAACAATTGCAGAGTACCCCACCGTTTCGCTTTGATAACCCTCCGCTCTTCAGGAGACCACTTCTCTCAGCCTCGTCGGAAATAGCAATGGCTTCCTCTATGGAAATCACTTTCAGGCTGGATGACTGGTTGAGGTTAAATTCTGCGTATTTGCCAAACTCAAAGCAATTAAATGCCGGTCTATCGCACCTATGCGCTCTTATACGGCAGTCGCAATCACTGACGGCTATAACTTCTTGACTCCCCTTCATTCGCAACATCGCATGTATATCTTCTTCCGGCAGAATATCCTCCGGCTTGATGTTGGGGTTGGAGTCGATGGCTAACCGGGCTGGGATTATCCTGGTCATTATCCCTCCTACTGGGACCTCTTCAGCCACTTTTATACTGCGCGTTATCATCTTCTGTTCTACTTCAGGCATGAAATCATCCCAGGCCTTCCAGAACCCTTCGGGTATATCTTCCTTTTTGGCTTTAGCGATACGAGCAAAAAATCCATGCATTGCCAGATGAAATAGATATTCATCGTGTTTATTGAATAGCAACCTTCTGCGTTTAAAATCCACAAGCTTTTCAGAGAGGGTTTTCTCGTCTATATTCAGCCTTTTCGCTACCTGTTCGCAGGTTGCCGGCTTGAGGAACTCAAGCAGTAGTTCTCCCTCTTCGGGCTTAAAAAGTACCTTCAAATACTTGATTAGATTTTGGGACCCCGGGAATTCGAATATTTCTGCTATCTTGCTGTATACTTCATTGCTTACCATGATACCCCCTAATAATTAAATTAAAAATTTAACTCATTATATGCTAAATATAGAAAAACAAACAAGAAAGTCGAACAGTCTGAAGCTAAAACATAGTTATAGAGCACCTAAGAAGTATTACCTATATCTGAAGGCTGGTATTTATATTGCCTATGGTGGGTTTTGTACTATTCGAACCGTTGCACAAGAACTCAATTTGTTGTTTCAGGCATTCAGCTTCTCTCTTTGAGTCAGTGTCTCTGGCATT
>CAYOHA010000110.1:0-8301 GCA_964403625.1 uncultured Dehalococcoidales bacterium
ACGGCAGGGACTTCTTAGAACGGAAGACTTTAAAGAAAGCGCCACTGCCTTTGTTGAAAAAAGAGAGCCTACATTCAAGGGAGAATAATAACAAAGAAAAAGAACTGAAATTTATTATAACCCAACTCACGATATTCTTATTGGCGATAGCAATATCCCAGCAGTTATTTTGACAATCTCTCATCAGGTAATTCAATTACTCTCTATTTTCCTTCTCTAATCAATTACTTGATTTCCTTTTCACAAGGAAATTGATACTCATAAGTGTTCTAGAATTTTTGAAACATCTAAATAGTACCAAAATACTATCACCTATCCCCCAAACGAGTGATTCTTTGCCAGAACTCAATAGCTTATAATCAGTTGAGCAGATAAGATTTGCGTTGGCTATCTTTGATAAACGTGTTCATTTAACTGACATTTATCTCCGATACTCGTTTTATATTAGTAGTAGGCGAAATATATAAAGCTTAATAATAGTAATAGTGATTGAATTATAAAATAGTCATGGTCTGGGGAGGAACGTAATATGGCAAATAGCGTGACATCGGTCGTCGAAGAAAAGGAATACCACCACCCTCAATACAAGGTAGGACGGACTAACCGGCATCAGTCACTGCTTCCTCATGATATTTTCACTGATGGAGAAAAACTACTATTTGAAAGTCGCTCTATATTGTGGCCGCTGCTGGTTAGACCGGTAATATATATGATTATCGGGCAGATAATCCTGCTCTTTATGGACCGGATACCCCTTAATTCACTCGTGAAGTTACTCGGTGAACCTTCTTATGAAACAATCATCCGGACAATAATTATGTGGGCAGGTGTAGCAATACTCGCAATTGGAGGGTTCGGTATTCTTGTCAGGTGGTTATACTGGAGGAGTAACATCTACACAGCTACAAACCGTAGAATTTTAAGGCAAACCGGCATAATCGCTAAATCCTATAAAGATTGCACCCTCAGCAAGGTTCAGACAGTCCATATGCAGATACCTCTATTGGGCAGGATTTTCAGTTGGGGAACGATCAAGTTATCTACGGCTGGTACAGTATCAACAGAAATACATTGGAAAAATTTGAAAAATCCTAAATATGCGTACCGAAGATTGAGTGAAATTATTGAAGAGTACCGGCAGAACGAACGCTAACAGAATAACTTTATATCTCAAAGCCTACTCCATAGATGCTAATGTCTTTATTTCTTTTTCCGCTACGGCATTACCATACCGCTATCGATTTGAAGGCACTGCCCGGTAATGTTTTTAGAGACATCCGATACCAGAAATGCCACTGCGTTAGCAACATCCTCCACCGTCTGTATTCTCCTCATAGGAACACGTGATGCCATACCTTCGAACATTTTAGCAGTACGGTCTCCCAGGGGTCCGAAGAAGTTGGTGGCTACCACACCCGGAGCGACGGCGTTCACATTTATGTTATCTGGTCCATATGTTGTGGCTAGACCACGGGTAAAGGCCAGTACTGCGGCCTTGGCTGGAGAGTAGGAGCCAAGCAAACCCACCCTCGCTGCAATCGACGAGAAATTGATAATCTTACCGTATTTCTGTTCAAGCATAGTGGGGATGACTGCCTTTGAACAGAGCATAGTACCGTAAACGTTAACAGCTATATCCTTTTCCCAGGTCTCCTGCTTCGATTCGAGGAAAGGTACAGGTCCGCTTGCAGATAAACCGGCAGCATTCACCAGTATGTCGATTCTGCCATACTCTTTCAAGGCTGCCCTCGCCATTTCGTCAGTCTCTGGACCCTTAGACACGTCTACCTTAACGGCTATAGCCTTTCTCCCGAGTGACCTGACTGCTGACACTGTCTGTTCGGCTCCCTCGAGGTTGATATCGGCAGATACAATGTCACATCCTTCCTTCGCCAGGGTCAGACAAATCGCATGACCCATTCCAATCTGGCTGGCTGTCCCCGTCACAATCGCTACTTTCCCTGAAAGTCCATAATCCATCTGGGCTATCCTCCTTATTAGAGTCTCAAATATATGAGATATCACAACGTCAAAAGAGTACGTTTCTTAATTTCGTCAAGGTCAAATTCCAGGCCAAGCCCCGGCTTGGTAGGCAGGTGAACAAAGCCCTTCTTGTCAATCTGTATTGTGTCCTTAGCACACACGTCATAGTCCTCGCCCGGCTCCATCTTCTCGAAGAAGTCCGAACACCGGCTTGCCCCTGCCACATGAAGGTTAGCGAACTGGCATGTGGCGAATCCCCAACCGTGTAACTCACACTTGATGTTGAAGGCGTCACACAGATCGGATACCTTCTTGGCCAGCGTTATGCCACGTATGGCATCAGTACGTAGGATGTCAGCAATATGCTCGGTCAAGTATGGTACGAAGTGGGCGGGATTAGCATAATATAGAGTCTCGGTCGCCGCGATAGGTATATCCAGCACCTGGCATAGTTCGCGGTAGCCTTCTAAGTCTGTATTTGGCAATGGTTCCTCATACCAGTAGAAGTTCAGCTTTTCGATCTCCCTCCCCACCATAAGGGCTTCCCGCCGGTCATATCGGCAGTTGACATCCAAGAGAACATCAACCTTGTCACCTACTGCCTCCCGTACAGCTTGGCAGGCAGCGAGGTGGTCCTTTACAGTTCCCCTAAGGTGCAGTTTGATAGCATTGTAACCTTTTGCCACAAGCTCCTTGGCATAATCGGCATAGGCTTTTGGCGACTCGTGGGCAAGGATGCTCGCATAAGCCCGGATTTCATCACGGTAACCACCAAGTAGTTTGTAGACTGGCAGTCTGGTTGCCTTACCGGCGATATCCCACAAGGCAATATCAATGGCACCGACAGCATTCATGTGCATACCATTAGAACTCCGTCCCACCATCTGTTGCCACAGGATTTCCCGGTCAAAGGGATCCCGGCCAATAACTATCGGTTTGAATATCTCCACCACCGCCTCCGCTACACCTCGAGCCGGGGCGGGGCCTGCTCCTGACAGGTAATCACCTTCGATACCTTCATCGGTGAAGACCTGGACAAAGTTTGCTTGGGACATTGTTTTCACTGGTCGAGTCATAGGGTTCGGGACTTGAATTACTGTTGCTTTTACATCCGTGATCTTCATTTTGCCTCCTAATCAATAGCTAATTAAGAATAGAAGATTGACAGGGTTATTTTTATATGTCGGGACTTTAGTATAGAGTTATAGTTTAATACTGTCAACAAGTATAAAATAATAAGTAATCATTCTTAGTGCGGTTGATGTAGAAGTTTTATAAGACCGTTACTTTGTACCTCAGAGTTAGATAATGCTTAACCAAGTTCTGAACTGGAGTTCAGATCAGGATGATAACCAGATTACATCACCACATATATCCGGGTCATGTGATCGAGAGGCAAAGATAGCAAATTCATCCCGCTCTTTTTTCAGAACTGCCGAATCTCCGTGACCTGGATATATTTCGGTGTCATCAGGCAAAACAAAAATTTTATCAACTATGGATTTTACTATCTGCTTGAAATCAGCCGGAGAATTAGTTCTTCCTGGACCTCCCGGGAAGATAGTATCTCCAGATATTAAGTGCTTGCCTATTTTAAAGCATAAGCTACCCGGAGTGTGACCAGGCGTGTGAAGCACTTCAATTTTAACTTTGCCAAAAAAGACAAAGTCACCATTATTCAGTAGTATTTCCGGTGGAGAGTGCAAGCCAAACGAGTCAGCGGGATGGGCGGCTAAGGGAACCCCCATTCCAGAACGTAACTCCCGAAGGGCACCTATATGGTCCATATGATTGTGAGTCAGCAGTATATATTTAAGGCTGGTATTCTTGAGATTCCTTATGATTGCTTTCGCGTTGGCAGGGGCATCTATCAATACACTATTGCCGGTTTCCAGGCACACTACCGTATAGGTGTTCGTACTCCAGGGCCCTAACTCGAGTCGTGTGATCTTGATATTATTACTTTTCGCGATGATGACCATGATATATTCTCCAGTCAATATTTAGCCTATAAGGTAATCTACTCAATATTACTTTTCCTACCTGTATCTTTTACACTCTTCAGTATACCATATAAGAGTTGCTATACAGCGTACAATGCATCTTATAATTATTATTAAGCCTGATTGTTCAACTTGAAACAATAAATGAGAGACAAACTATCGACAGCTACACATTCAGTTTATCCTTATATCTTTAAGCTCGCTCCAGCGACGGCTGCATTTTCATCTCCCGGAACTCACCAGTAGTAAATCCGTTTACCCTGGCGACTTAGATTATTAATTGATAATCCTGTCTTAGCGCGTTTATATACCCATCATTCCACCATCTATTCCTACTGCTTAATAACATGTGAGATAACACAAATGGTGGCCCTTTTCCCTCCACCTCATAATAAATGTGGACTCCGTTATTGTTAGCATACGGCTTTTCACTCCTCCTGCTCATTCATTAACAGAAAATACAACTCGGATATCTCTATATATAAACTACATTTATGATGCCTGGGGTAGCAAAAAGGCAAAAAGGCATTTTTACCCTATTTATTCGCTTCTACTGATATGAGACGTTCTCTCCTACTTTATTCTACCCTATTGGGGGAATAACGCCGAGTTGCTGCATCATTCCCAACATGTCGACATAGTCGAATTCCTCCACAATCTTGTTATCCTTCACACGATAAAACACACTCCCCTTTACAACAATCTCTTTACCTGATTGTGGCACAGGGAACATCGGTTTTACACCCGTAAGGACGACCATACCGCCGTGGGTTTGCCGGTTACTGCCTCCAATAATAATGTACCCAACATGAGTACCTTTTGACCTGCCATATTCAGGTTGAGACGGCAGTTAATACAGGGCGTGACAATATAGTCAAGTTTATTTTCCTTGGCTATTTTGATGATATCCTGTACCCCTTTAGGTGAAGCCTGACAGCAGATGTTATCGGGAAGGTCCATTACCTCCAGGCCTTCAATGCAATCAATCCAGGAGCGGTAAGTGTCAAAGTCGAGTTTAAAGTTCGGGTTCATCTCTTTCTTGAAACCCCAGCAACCACGGTAATAACCTACCTTGGCTGGTTCTACCTTGAGCTTTTTCACCTTTTTCAAGGTTTCAGTCAGGATATCTAGTCCATACCCTAAAGTCATTCCGGTACCTTTAACATCGGCGTACTGTGCCAGGGTAGCGCACATATGGCAGAACTCGTACACATTCCTGGCTCCCAGCTTCCTGGCTCCCTCGATGTTTCTCTCAGCCAGGATTTTTACCTTGGATACCGCATCATCCCATTCATCGGGAGTCGCCTTGCCTAAAATAGTCCAACCGCAGCAATATCTGTTGGGTAGTAAGTTATACTTTATTCCGAGCGCATTAAGTAACTGAAAATAAGGGCCAAGCGCTACGGGTCCGGATTGAAACGCGTTGGCGCAGCCATCAACTATCACATTCTCCGCCCCGCGAGTCGGTTTAGCGCCAAGCTTCTGAAGCAAGACAGCCCTAAACAGATGGAAAGATTTTGGTACTCCACCCTGGTCGATTTGTTCCCAAACTTTGTCCGAGGACCAGACGTCCATAGGCTCATCAAAAAACTTTTGCTCGTCCCATCTACCCCACCCCCACTTATACATCGGTGTTTTTAATAGCTTTTTCTCCATTTTCTCTCCTTCAATATTAAATTTGGAGCATGCCCACCTTAAGCTGCAAGACAGCAATCAAAGTCTACCCTAATTCTTGATAGCACAGAGAGAGACTTTAACCAACAATTAAGGGCTTATGAATACGTTTCAAGATAAAAATCAAAGCTATCAAAATATCCTTGCGTCCCAGAGCCCTCTCCAGACTTGGCTACATCTTCATCTCACGGAACTCTTTGATTGTGAAATCCAGGTATTTTAGGGTATCCTTCTTCTCGTCCGGATGGTGTTCGAGTACCACAATAGGCATCCATACTTCTTCCTAGAGCTATTGCCTTTGATGAGGTTCCTCGAGTATTTCTTCCATGAATATCTCAGCTTTCTTCAGATCCCGCTCGTTAGGCCTCTGGCTTATGTCACCAAACCAGTATCCGGGTGTCGAACGCTTGCCCATCCCACCGGGGCAAGAGAATCTCCCGATGCATTTGAACCTCAGGTGCTCGATGTTGAGTTCCAGCAAACTCAGAGCCGGCTCCGCTTCCTTAGGTCCTAAATGCGAGCCAGCATAGGTCACGAACACCACCCCTGTCTTGGGACCGGGCGATATTCTTCTCTGTACTCGTACTATTTTACCACCCCTTCTTGTCTGGTGCGTGAACCTGAATATGAGATCAGTTATCTCTTTGCCAGGTAGCGCCGAATACACCCCTGAACCAGCGCAGATGAAGTCGTAGGCTTCGAAATTGAATGGGGGATTGTCGATATCCATATTCTTGTCGATCTTGAAAACGTCACATTGCCAGCCTTTGGTGCGGAAGACCTTCTCAAACCTTATGGCTACCTTCTCCGTGTTTCCTGTCATCGTCTGATAGATGATCAAACATTTCTTTGTTCTCTTCATTTTCGTGCTCCGTTATTATTAGATTTGTCGTTATGAATTCAAAAACTTGTAGGGTGGGCTGAGGCTAACTGTGTTGGTCGAGGCCCACCATTATTTTTTGATCCCTTTAAACGGT
This sequence comes from uncultured Dehalococcoidales bacterium, assembly GCA_964403625.1. Classification (GTDB taxonomy): domain Bacteria; phylum Chloroflexota; class Dehalococcoidia; order Dehalococcoidales; family UBA2162; genus CAYOHA01. Next base: position 6,638 of record CAYOHA010000110.1, read on the forward strand.
GGGCTACGTTTCACTTAGCCCACCCTACAGAATAATTGGTTCAGTATTCCTCCTATGCCTTCAGAATATCCTTGTGTCTCAGCGCTCTTTCCAGGCTTGGTTGCATCTTCATCTCGCGGAACTCTTTGATGGCAAAGTCCAGGTGCTCCAGGGCTGCCTTCTTCTCCTGAGGGTAGTGTTCAAGGAATAACTCAGCAAGCTGGAGTCGAGTGAGGGCGAGTTCCGGTCGGAACCTCATCTCGGTGCAGACCCTGATGGCTTCCTTATAATGGTCTCTAGCTTCATCTAATTTTCCAAGAAAGGCTGAAGCCTTACCTAACTGGAGAGCTACACATGTTGTCCAAAAGAATGCTGCTATACTTAGAGTGTTTTCTTTGAATCGCTGAAGTATCAGATCTGCCGCTTTTTTGTGTCCCGCTAATACTGCAGCTTCAAGATAAGCAATATCCTCCCAAACTGGTGTCATGTCATCAACGGAGACAATATTGGGTCGTGATTCCAACATGCGATCAAGGTGTTCATTAACTTCATCGTACAATCCAATGTAAGCCTGATAGAGCGGTGGTCTGACATGGAATTTAGCACCTAAAATTTCCTGAATAGCTACCCACAGTGGTTTGTTAACATGGTTCTTATATCCAAGATAAAGTATCGGCCTTAGACCAGTCCACATTGCATGTTGTGAGACACCTTCTTTATAATCAGTTCCCTGAAGGTTTGTTAATGTCGCTTCTAACATCTCTACAGTATATTCAAGTCTTCCATCCATGAAAGAAAGAACTGCTTCTGCTCCTTTTCCCAAAGAAATCCTCTGAATATTTCTTATGCGTCTGCCAGATTCCTGTAAACGTTCAATAGCTTCTTCGGTAGTTTGTCTTTTACCGCAACTCAGGGCACAGAACATGATAGCGGTTTCATATTCCTCAATCGTAGCTGCAGACTTTTCATCAGAAATTATCTCAAGCGCTTTTGGAGCGGACCACGGCGTTAAACCAAAAGCTGCCCATTGGATAATTGAATAACGCATTAATTCTCTGTCCCCAGAATTCCTGGCTTGGGCTACAGCTTTTTCGAGGAGTAATATCCCGTTTTGATCTCCTCGCACACATTTAGAGTACCCCAGCCAGAAATCTACCCACGCCCTTTCAGGAGTATCAGGTAAGGTATGATGATCCGCTTGTTCGATCCATTTCAATGCTTCCGGGGTGCTCAGTGTCTCTCCATATCCCTTCCAGAACAGCGAGCGTATAGCCAACAAGTACACACGGGCAATTCTTCTATTATCATGTATACTCTCGGCAAGGGATAACGCGATTGGCACTTCAACATCAAGTAAATGCTGGTGTTCACCAGATAAAATAAAAGTCTGCCCAAGTGCTAATAGCAAGTCACATTGTTTTACTTTGTCATCAGGGTCGAGTACTCTCTGCACGTTTAATGCTTGATTTAATAGCCGAGCAGCCTCTCCATATGCATAAACATCCATAGCCCTTTTAGCTGCCATTTCCCCATATAAGACCGCTTTAACTAAGTCAGCCCGGTCTGTAGACTGGGAATAGTGTTCTGCCAGTTCCGATGCATGTTCCTCCAACCGCCCGGCATACTGCGCTTCCAGGGCACGGGCGACTAATTGGTGAGATTGTAACCTCTGCGGGGCTATCATC
>CAYOHA010000111.1:0-8277 GCA_964403625.1 uncultured Dehalococcoidales bacterium
ATATCTAAGACTGGTGAGGCTGCATTCTCGATAACCGATTCTGCTATGCTACCAAAGAGTAAACGTTTCCAGCCTTTATAACCGTGAGTAGCTATCATAATAAGATCCACCTCGTTCGCTTCAGCATAGTTTGCAATCGTGCTACCGATAGTACCATTAGCCCCCTTATGTAGTAGAACAGCGTTTACATCCAATCCCATTTCCTTTAACCGTACAACTACATTATTCAGGTATACTTTGGCTTTCTTTTCTTCTCCATGAATAATGCTATCCATAATTTCAGGAGTGATAAACGAAGGATGCCCTGGGATTGGAGCAGTATAGGCACCGAAGTTCGTATTGATTACTCTGAGGAGAATAAGTTTACTCTTGAAGCGTTGAGCTCTCTCGATGGCATGAGGTAGTATTCGCTCGGCGAATTTAGAGCTGTCCAGGCAGACCAGTATTTTGTCAAACATTTTACCTCCTTAAATATAGAGTCTGCTGGAGGGAGTATCTTCTGTTATAGCCCAGTCATCTGTGCTAGCTTTCTCTAACCCGACTGCCTGCTGCTACCTTAACCCTACAATTTCTTAACATAAAACCACCAGCAGGTCCATCTATATAGTCCAGCTCATAGTCTTTTAGCAGGACTGCTTTTTCTGGATCCATGAATATCCTGATACCGAGTGATTCTACAACTTTATCGCCCGAGTGTTCTTTGTCCAATTCCAGGTTGAACGTGGTGTGACCGGATCCAGGGATGCTACCGATAATCCTGTATCCCAGACCCACATCGAGATATCTCTGTATCAGTGTATCTTTTAACTTTTCTACAGCCCTCTCACTGGCAGTCATCATTAATAAAATATCCTCCCTCTTAGTCATTGACTATCCGTTAGTTGCTTTCTAATATCCATAATCAAATATTAATTTACCCTGGCACCTAATATTATGCATACACAGCTTCGGCTTCAATTGGCTTTATTTTCAGCATATCCTCAAGTTCATCCTGAAAGAAGAATTTTTCTTCACCAAATGCGGGATTGAGTTCGGTATACCATACAGCATCTTCATCATACTCAGCAAAGAAAGGGCGGGCTGCCCAATCAGGATTTCTACCCTGTATCATTCTTAAGGTAAATACCTTATTACCATAGATTTCGGTCACACCAAGAACTTGGACTTTCCCTGGAAGGCAGGACATAACCGGACCGCGTACGGTTCGACATATTCCACTGACTGATTGGTATGCCTGTCTGAAGATTTGCCAGGCTTTCACCAGAGGAATAGAGAAGTAATGTTCTGCTCCCGTATTTCTGGCAACAAACATATAGTAGGGTATACAATTTAGAGCGACCTGCTTTCGCCACATCTCTGTCCAAACCTCAGGTGAGTCGTTTATATGTCGTAACAAAGGAGATTGAGTCCTTATTACTGCACCGTTGCCCAGAATTCTATCAATTGCGTCTTTTACAGCACTGCCCTCAAGCTCAGTAGGATGATTAAAATGAGCCATAATCGCCAGGTGTTTTCCTGATTGCTTGACTCTCCTAAACAAATCCAATAATTCAGGGGCATCATCGTTCGTTAGAAACCTATAAGGCCAATAAGTAAGAGCTTTAGTACCTATTCTTATGTTGCGAATATTCGATAGATTTGCTTCAAGTAAAGGTGTAATATACGCAGAGAGGATATTCGTTTTCATCGTAAGTGGGTCTCCACCGGTGAACAGTATGTCAGTAACTTCAGGATGATGTGATAAATATTCTACGAGTAACTTTGACTCTTTGGAGGCAAATTTCAACTCATCCATCCCTACAAACTGTGCCCAGCGGAAACAAAAAGTACAATAGGCATGACAGGTTTGTCCCTGACTAGGGAAAAACATAACTGTCTCGCGATATTTATGCTGAACACCGGTAAGTTTTTCCCCGTACAGCGTAGGTACATTGTGTTCCATTTGTCCGGCGGGATGCGGATTCAGCTGAAGTCTGATTTTGTTAGCTACCCTTCTTACTTCGGATTTATCGGCGCCTGATTCGAGTAATGATTCTATCTTCAGGTAATGGTCTGGTAAAAGCATATCCTTTTGCGGAAATGTCATAGTGAATATGGAGTCATTTGGTACTTTCGACCAGTCAATCAGATTATCAGTTACATAGTTGTTCGATTTAAAAGGTAAAACTGAACCTACTACTTCAATTGCCTTAATTCGTTCATCAGAAAGGCATTTAATCTGGGGAATAGTTTTAAAATTGTTTATTGTATAGGCTTTATATCGCATATTCAACCTTACTCCTTTCGTTAAAGGATTCGCTCAATGGCGTTAGCGTAAGCAAGTCTCGGGCAATATCTGGATATTTAGCGATAAAATGGAGTTCATCATCTACCAAAGGTTTATGTACCAGGACGTTGGCATACCTTACCAGTTCCAGAATATCTGCAGCTTCTTCTCTATTCTCGAAACTTATGTCCATTTTACCCATAATATGGCTGAATCCAGATATCCCACTATATTCTCCAGAACATATCTCTCTTCCAGTATCAACAATCTCCGGTTCACCACGCCCCAACTCCTTGAAATCATATAGTTCGTAATTTTCCGGATCTTTTAACACTCCATCGGCATGAATACCGGAGGCATGAGCAAAGGCATTGGCACCAACTCCGGGCTGGTTTATGGGTATGGGAACATCAAAGGCATAGCTGGCGTATTTACATATTTTCCACGCCTTTGATATGTGAACCGGCATACCGAACCGGTATTTTCTGGCCAGACCTTTGGACTTCTTAAGAGCTAGTACTACAGCGACAAGGTCGGCATTACCCGCCCTTTCTCCAACTCCATTGGCAGTCGCGTTGATATAAGCATCCTGCCCGCCGTCAACGACTCCCATTGCCCCGGCAACCGAGTTAGCTACAGCCATCCCCAGGTCCCCATGACAGTGTAACTCAATGGGTATTTCTACTTCCTGTGCTAGACTATTACAGGCGTCGTAAATGGAAAAAGTGTTATCATAGCCAAGAGTATCACAATACCTTAACCTATCAGCTCCATGTTCCTTTGCCATGGTGGCAAACCGGAGCAGGAAATTGATATCCGTTCTTGAAGCATCCTCAGCGTTAATACCGATACTCCGGACACCATATTCTCTGGCGGCATCTATAGCCTCCGCTGCCATTTTCAATATATCTTCCTCGCTCTTTCTACCCTGGAACTTGCCGTTAATCATCTGGCTGGAAGTGGAGATAGAGAGATTCAAGTCTTTAATTTCTGGCACCAGCTGATAAGTCTTTTCCACATCCTTAACCGTCGCTCGAATCCACCCTCCTAGACGAATAGGCTGGAGAATACCCATCTCCTGCAATTTAAGGTTCGCTCGAAGGTAATAGGACTCATGTCTGGTAGTGGGGAAGCCAAATTCACTCTGAAAAATTCCAAACTCATTCAGATAGATGTTTATCATTGTTTTAGACAGTTTGGAAAGACCAAGCTTGGCTGTCTGGACTCAATCACGGTTGGTGACATCTATTAAGTAAATCTTACTATTCATGTTAAGCCTCCTCCCTTCTAACGTGATATACACGTAGCTGTATCCTTAAACTCGACTCACTCTCAGGCTCGGTGTATTCTAACTCAGAACTCCTATACTATAATTTTATGATGTTTCCACTCTCGTTAGTATTCCTAATCCGGGGTATTTAGGCAACGAAAAAAGGGTTATCTTAAGATAACCCTTTTGATACTTTTTCCGAGTAATAGAATAATCCTATTTAGGTATTCAGCTACTAACCCACCTGTAAGTCTTCCTCCTGTGAGATCGTAGGAGTCGTCACCCAGTTTTGTAATACTGTATAAGCAACTAGCTGCTGCCTGTTTCGTAACTCGAGTTTCTTTAGTATATTTTTGACGTGGACCTTCACCGTATTCTCAGCAATAAAAAGTCTCTGCGCTATCTCTTTGTTTGTATTCCCTTCGGTTATAAGCCTTGCAATCTCGATTTCTCGCACCGACAGGCTGGATTTCGTTTCAGCAGCTTTCGCACTGTCAACCTTTTCTGCGGAAGCTATTTCGTCGAGAAACGCTCTGGCAAAATCGCGTCCAATAATAATCCTGCCGCTTGAAATTAGATCTATGGACTTAACAAGGTCAATAGCCGATATAGTCTTAGCGAGATAAGCCCTGGCGCCTGACCTTAGAAATTGTAAGGGGTTCGGCTCTTCTCCCGGGCGGGTAATCATTGCCACCTTTGTATCTGGCGAATGCTTCCTTATTTCTTTGATTGCTTCAAGAGCATCTAAATCTTTTATTTGGCTACTCATTAGAATGACGTCTGGCTTTGTTTCATTGCTCTTCTCAATCGCTTCTTTGCCACTACTGCATTGATAGACAATCTCAATATGCGGCTGGTCCTTCAGGAGCCTGCTCAACCCTTCAAGGAACACCTCTTCGTTATCTACCAGTAGAACCCTGATTGTATCTACCATTTATCCTCTCCGTGTTGTGAATTACCAGTAATATCAGGGACACCTGTTCCATATTTCAAAATCTTAATTAATGCTTGGCAATGGCTTCGTAGAAGGTATGCCAGAGGGGTTCATACTTCTCTTCCGGCTCAAAGCTATAATTGCTTAAAGCCCAAAAATTGACCAAACCTTGTATCATACTAAACAAGAGGATAGCCGTAGCTTCCACGTTTATGTCCTCCCTTACTTCTCCAGACTCGATCCCACGAGATAGAATAGTAGCAAGACAACCGATATAATTGTTTATAATTTCTGACATCTTTTTATTTAATTTCTTATCACCCAGAGAAATAATTTCAGCTATAACCTGAAATGAGACACCTCGCCTTTTTTCAATAGCCGAGAGATGACTTCTAAGTACACTATCTAATACTTCCATGGAGGAATGTCCATCAGTGCTGGCTTGGTTAATATTTCCTATTAAGTTATCCCTAATGTGGTCAACAAGTAAGGATAATATATCCTTCTTGCTCTTGAAGTGGCGGTAGATATCACCTTCAGAAATACCTACCACTCGCGCTATCTCCCTGATTGTTACGTGTTCACTGCCATGTTTGATTATAAGTTTTCTTGCAGCGTTTATTATCTGCCTCTTTCTAACTGCTGTAGTTCTATATCTTTGAGTCACTTTACTCTCCCACAGAGTTCTGTGTATTCTTCGTATAAATTAAGTTGCCAAAGTAAGTCTTTGTGTATTGTCAAGTGATTTCTATATTCTATTAATTAAAGGCTTTTTTATATAAATATTGAAACTAATATTTACCTAAAAGTCAATTCTCCAATTTGCTATTCAAATATTGTCAACTACGTGGTCTCACAATTCTAGTTATTACATCTGTAAATCCTGTACACTTTCGGAAACTAATTTAGCGAAGTAAAAAAATCAGTATAAATAGCAATATGAACAAGATTATCGCAATAAGACAGATACGTTTCAACTCCTTAGTGATCTGGCGATATTTTTCTGCTGGTTGAGTGAACATTATCTGTGGCTTAATGATGGATGCTTGCCTAGGCAATACGGGTGTCGGCTGTGCCTGTTTAGCTTCTCTCACACCAGAGGGTTTATGACCACGTCTTGACTTGTATTTCATTCTACCTTTTCGCGATTTTTTGGGCATACTATTACTCCTAAATTTCGGTTTATTTTTTGTCAAAGCACGAAAATAAAATTGTAAGTAATCATTTACTTTCTTATTTTATAGATTTTACTATTTTTGTCAATCTTGATATCATATAGATAATCCGCTATGATTTGCTGTGAAAAAAGAAAACTTGGGATTAATAGTTTCTTTTATCTTTTTTAAAAACAATCAACAAGGAAGTGTACAATGCCAATAGTAACAATTCGAGGCCAGTTGGGAAGCGGAGCACCCGAAATTGGCAAAGGGGTAGCCCGCATAATTAAAGGTGATTATGTAGATAGGGAGATACTGGAGAGTATCGCTCAGTTAGTGGGTCATCCGATAAACCTGGTTGCAGAGAAGGAGTATATTCCTATTAGGTTGATACAAAAAATAACATCAGTTCTAACGAAAGCTTTCGAGAGATCAGGCAGTATAGAGAGCGCTTATAGCCATGCCTGGCGTGAACCTTTAGATGACGCTAAATATCTCGATGCATTGGAATCGGTGATTCAAGATCTGGCATTAGAGGAGAACATTGTGATACAGGGTCGGGGTAGCCAGTTCATCCTGCACAATAATCCCTCTGCTCTACATGTTCTGGTAATTGCTCCTTTAGAGGAGAGAATTAAGCGTATAGCAGTGTCGTCCAAGATAGACGAAAATGAAGCCCGAAGATTAATAGAAGACCATGACAACAGCCGCCGTGCGTTCATACAAAGGTTCTTTAAACGTGACCTTGAGAATCCCGATTACTATGATTTAGTGGTCAATACTAAGCACCTGAAGTACCATATTGCAGCGCAAATTATCGCCTCTGCTGCTCGACAGAAGCCATATTTATGATATGGATGAAGCGAGTGAATTCATTTATATTTATTTTTTAACTACCTGTTTTTTCATTTCGAAAACAGGTTTTTTTCATTCTTATAGAAATATCTTAGAATAGTCCTATCTTAGCTATAGTAGAGGATTAGGGAGAAAGAATTGTTTACCGCAGAGACAATCCTCTCAAGCACCGAGTTCCAGATGAGTCTACTAATGTTCGTAGCACTGGCTGGTTATTTAATCGCATACAGAATAAACCAGTCTGCTGTTGTCGGAATAATTCTGGCTGGCATAGTAGTCGGCCCAAGTTTACTCGGATTGGTTACATATACTGATTTTGTGTCAACTTTAGCCCATCTTGGTGCCGTTGTTCTTCTTTTTACTATAGGACTTGAATTCAGTATCAAGGATATCGCGAGAGTCCGTTACTTCATAATAGCCCTGGCTGGTATTGTAGTACCTGCGCTTGGTGGATTCTTCTTAGCAAGTCTGTTCGATTTCAATTTCAAAGCTTCTATCTTCATAGGCACAGCTCTTACCGCAACAAGCATCGCCATTACTGCTAATGTACTAAGGGAAATGGGCAAATTACAGACTGAAGCCGCAAAGGCAATAATCAGTGCAGCTGTGATAGATGATGTCTTAGCTCTCCTAGCCTTATCCGTTTCAGAAGGAATTGTCACAGGAGAACTATCTTCAATATCACTTCTTATTACGGCAGTTAAGGCAGTTGGATTTATTGTTATAGGAATTCTTTTTGGGAAGATATTTTTGAGTAGGCTCTTAGTAAGGTTGGATAAAACGAAGATTGTTGGGAAATACCCGGAGTCTATCTTCATCTTCGCAATTATGATTGCCTTTTTTTACGCAATGGCAGCCGAATTTGTCGGGCTATCGGCCATAGTTGGCTCATTCTTGGCAGGGGCTTCTTTTGCGGGTGTTAAATTGATACGCGGAGAGATATTCAGAGAGGGAGCGGAACATCTTCAGATAATATTCGCATCTATCTTCTTTGTTTCTCTAGGAGTTATAATGGACCTCCATTACGTTACCCTGAATTTACTATGGTTTGTGTTGGCTTTGTCTGCTGTGGCTATACTTACCAAGGTTATCGGGTGCGGGATTCCGGCAGTAACTCAACGTATGAACATCAAAGACTCTTTGATAATTGGCTTGGGAATGGTACCCCGTGGAGAAGTAGCTATGATTGTTGCGCTCATTGGACTAAATCAAAACCTTATTGACCAAGGTATTTACTCAGCGTTGATTTTAATGAGTCTTTTGACAACAATAATACCTCCACTGATTCTGAGAAATTGGCTTTTTAAGCGCTAGTTTCAACCGGCTCATATTATCGGAGACTTATGCACTACAAAACAATCTTGATACTGAATAACTCCATCAATCTTTGGATATAGTTGAAGGTCTATTTCCCCCGATAAAGTCAACCATATTATTGTAGTACCAGAACCTTATGCCTTTCTGGTCTGCCCCTGCGAATATTTTCCCCTGAGCTCCTTTTTTAAGATTTTTCCTGAAGGATTCTTCGGCAGGGAATCAACAAACTCAACTGATTTCGGCGCCTTAAACCTGGCCATATTCTTTTTGCAGAAGTCAATAAGCTCATTTGAAGTGGCAGTCTCTCCCTTTTTTAAGGTTACTACGGCATGTACCTTTTCTACCCAGTAAGGGTCAGGGATGCCAATAACGGCTACTTCAGAGACTGCTGGGTGACGGTAGAGGACTTCTTCTACTTCCCTGGGATAGATGTTTTCTCCACCAGAGATAATCATATCCTTTCGCCTATCTACAATAT
>CAYOHA010000112.1:0-8235 GCA_964403625.1 uncultured Dehalococcoidales bacterium
CCAATGAAGACAAAGACCATTACGGTAGAGCCGGTACTGAACCTGCCACGCCTGCCAGTAATAGCACCGCTGACACGCCTGAAATCGAGGACAAGAGCTATTGCTAGCAGGAATACTCCCAAAGCCAAAATAGCCCATGAGGCGTACTTCATTTGGGGTAATAGTACTAAAACTATAAGACCCACTAGTAAAGCTAACAGACCGAGTCCGGCGATTAACCTGGCGTATCTGTAAAAATATTGCATTTAACTCCACCTCGAGTTTTCCAGTGACCTTATTGCTAAGAAAATAAATAAAGCCGTAATACTCAGGTAATAGACTATACTTCTGCTATCTATTATTCCTGTTATAAAATCGGGAAAATAGTAAGAAAGCGAAAAATAGTTAATGACTTTTCCCAGGGCTTCCGGGAGGTAATCGGCAGCAACACCGATAAACCATAGACCAAAGAGGATACCTCCGGCAACAACGGCTGAGACAATCTGATTTGAGGTAAGAGAGGAAGCAAAAATTCCTATCGCGAGGCAGGTGCTACCGAGTAAGAAGATTCCAAGGTAACCAGTACCAATAGGACCTAAATCGGGATCACCAAATAATATCAGAAGGAGAGGGTAATAGAAAGTTAGTGCCAGCATAACAATGAGAATGCCTAGACTACCCAGGAATTTGCCCAATATTAATTCGCTATCTCTCACCGGTGCGGTAAGTAGTAATTCGATAGTGCCCAGTTTTCTCTCTTCAGCGATCAAACGCATGGTAAGTACCGCTGTCAGTAAAAGCAGAATCATACCACCAGACTGTAAGAAGCCACTGATACTCGTTTCATTATAGGTAGATGAACTAATACCGAAGAAGACGCCAGTAATTACCAGAAAGACACCTGTCACAATATAAGCCATAGGTGATGCTAGATATGACTTAAATTCCTTTTGAGCAACGGTTAATATATTTCTCACTCTTCGGTTTCCTCTTCAGTAGTTAGTTTTAGGAAGACATCCTCGAGGCTAATCTCTATAGCTTCCATAGAAAGCATTGTCCAGCCTCCCTTTACTATGGTTTCTGTTATTTTACTCCGCAGGTCCTGGTTAGACGGATATTCGATAATGTAACGTGAGTCCTCATAGCTGACCCGAGTAACACCTTTAATCAGACGCAGGTTTTGGGTTATTTTTTCCGGAGGTCCCTCCACTTCAAGCCGAATGCGTTTTGGGGCAGATACTAACGAAGGGAGATTCTCGATGCGTTCCTGCGCTACTATCCTGCCTTCATGAATAATTATGACCCGCTCGCAGGTCATACTTACTTCGGGCAATATATGTGTGGATAGTAGAATAGTATGCTCCTTGCCCATTTCCTTGATTAGTTGCCTTGTCATTGCTACCTGAATGGGGTCGATGCCAACGGTAGGTTCATCCAGAATCAGTACCTCTGGCTCATGGATAATCGCCTGGGCTATACCAACTCGCTGTCTGAATCCCCTTGATAATTTGCCGATAAGTACATCGATATATTCTTCGAGATGGCATATCTCTACGACATCCTCTATCCTAGTCTTTATCCTCTCTCTATCTAAACCCCTGAGTCTGGCTAAAAAAGCAAGGTAAGCACGAACGGTCATATCGGTATATAATGGTGCTGACTCAGCAAAATAGCCAATATGCTGCCGTGCTTCTAGTGAATTACTCTGTAGATTATAACCAGCAACCCATGTCTCACCGCGTGTTGGCGCCAGAAAGCCGGTAAGGATACGCATCGTGGTCGTCTTTCCTGCAGCATTGGGACCAAGAAAGCCCACGATTTCTCCTTTTTCGACATTGAAACTGATATTATCTACCGCCAGTCGTTTTCCGTAATATTTAGTTAAGTTTTCGACTTTTATCATCTTTCCTCACTACTCAATTTCCTATTCATTGGTACTGCTTGAGCTGCTTTCGGTTATCTTCGACAGTTGCCAGTTTATCCAAGCATAGGTCTCAGAGTCAAATCCATCATTAAATCCGCGGAAATTAATTTCATGCAAACTCATACTTTGGGAAAGCCAATCCTCAAAAAAATTGTTTTGGAGTGTTGTCAGGTACTTCTCGTCCACTTCACGGGCATCAGCTTTTTCTGAAACCTTAAAAAGATAGAAGTTGACATAGGCCGGTGATGTGTAGTCTTGAACACTTGAATCATAATATGCTAAAGGTTCACTTACTGTATTAACATCAAGATCAAAAATAACAGAATCATATATTGATTCATAGACTGCGCCCTGGGGCACCCAGCCAAGGTCGCCTCCATTGTCTCTGGATAGTGCATCCAGTGATAATTCTCTGGCTAGTTTAGCAAAATCTTCTCCTTTTTCCAACCTTGATTTTACCTCGTTCGCTTCCTCTTCAGTATCAAGAAGGATAACGTGGAGGTGAATTTGCTTGACAGCTGTTGGCATTCTGGTTGATAGATAATCAAAGAAATAAGAAGATAATATACTAGTGGTTATTATATCCCGGTATTCAGAGTTAGAGAGGCCGATTTCATTAAGCCGCTGGCGGTACCACTCTTTGAATTCGCTATCAGAAATTGTCTGATTATCTCCCTGAGCCATTTCTCTCAATGCCTGGTCTATAACTTCCGGGGTGACTTTTAGACCATATAATGGTGCCTCCAGTTTGATCGTCTCTTCTTGAGCTATCTGTGTAAGCATATACATCGGGTCAGAGCCAGCTGCTTTACATCTCTTTATAAAGTAATTCATACGGATATTAACGTCGTCTACTGTGACTACGGTAATACGGAAAGGCGCATAATAGGTAGGGTAGTAGCTGATTCCAATAATTACCAGGATTAATAGGATAACCAATCCGGCAATAATAAGTGCGGTCCACCTTCCTCTTCGATCCTTGCCTGCAACTACAGGGCTTGGTGTTTCTGCTACTGACCTTTTTTCGCTTCGTTTTCTCTTAGATTTAGGCATGCCTCACCTTAGTTAATAAAGTATTATAGATCATTCGATTTCGTAAAGACAAATCAGTCTTCTTCTCGGGGGAACAAGTCTTTGCTTCTCATGCTGGCAACGGGATTTGCCGCTCTACTCAAGCTTTACCAGCTAGACCCGGTGACAGGCTACCCAGTGCTCTCCACCAATGTCCCGAAATTCTGGTGTTTGTTCCTTGCAAATATCAATTGACATATGGCATCTGGGGTGGAAATTACAGCCGGGGGGTGGATTGACCGGACTGGGTACATCGCCAGTCAGTAGAATCCGCTTTCGCTGGCGATCAACTGTTGGGTTAGGTATAGGGACTGCTGACAACAATGCTTGAGTATAAGGGTGGAGGGGGTTATCATAAAGCTCATCGCTGTTGGTAATTTCAACAATCTTGCCTAGATACATGACTGCAACCCTATCACTGATATGACGGACTACAGAGAGGTCATGGGCGATAAAGAGATAGGTTAAATTCATCTCCTCTCGAAGCCTGATCAATAATGTAATGATTTGTGTCTGGATTGAAACGTCCAGCGCTGAAACAGGCTCGTCACAGATGATAAGTTCTGGTCTTGTTGCCAGCGCCCGGGCTATTCCGATACGCTGCCGCTGCCCGCCGCTGAACTCGTGAGGGTAGCGTTCTGCCATAAAAGGCTCGAGCTGTACCAGTCTAAATAACTCGGCTACCTGTTCATTATATTCTTTACCTTTTACAAGTTTATGAACCAGCATTGGTTCGCCAACTAGCTTACCGGCGGTCATACGAGGGTCAAGCGAAGCATAGGGGTCCTGGAATATTAGTTGCATATTCCTTCGTGTATTTCGAAGCTCACCTTTCTTCATCTTGGTCAGGTCTTGTCCGTTGAAAATTATTTTACCGCCAGTGATTGTGTACAATTGAAGGATACAACGTCCAGTGGTTGTCTTACCACAGCCGCTTTCGCCTACCAGCCCTAGAGTCTCGCCTTTCTTAATGTAAAAATTTATCCCGTCTACTGCCTTGACGTCACCTATCTTCCTCCGCATGACACCAGCCAGTACCGGGAAGTACATGTAAAGATTTTCTACTACTACTAAATTATTATCACTCACCATTAGGTAGACCTCGTAAATATATCTTTTTCTTCTCTTCTAAAACAGGCGGAAAGATGGTTTTCTCCTATCTGTTCTAGTTCAGGCTTCTCCTCTTTACACCTGTCGATAGCATATTGGCAACGAGGTGAGAAAGCACAGCCTTTGGGTAGACGGGCAAGATGAGGCGGCAGGCCATCAATAACGTAAAGTTTGCGTTTTCGGGGTAAATCCAAACGCGGCACCGAGCCTATCAGACCCATAGTATAGGGATGTCTTGGCTCATTGTATATAGCATCTGTTGGCCCTGACTCAGCCAGTCGGCCGGCGTACATTACGTTTACCCGGTCAACATAGCGGGCAACAATTCCAAGGTTATGGGTAATAAGGATTACTGCTGTGCCAAATTGTGACCTCAGGTTATCAATCAGCTCCAGAAGCTGTGCCTGAACGGTAACGTCAACTGAAGTGGTTGGTTCATCAGCTATTATCAGGTCGGGATTACAGGCTAGTGCCATAGCCATCATTATCCTTTGCTGCATCCCTCCGCTAAATTGATAGGGGAAGTCTTCTGCTCTTCTTTCAGCATCGGGTATACCAACCAGTTTCAGTAATTTGACTGCCTCCTCATATCCTGTTGCTCTATCGATACCACGGTGTAATTCCAGCGATTCAGCCAACTGAAGTCTAACAGAAAGTACCGGGTTTAGCGATGTCGTTGGCTCCTGAAATATCATGGCTATCTGGGCACCCCTGATGTGGCGTAGTTCCTGGTCACTAGCCTTTAACAGATCCTTCCCTTTAAAAAGTATCTTACCGCCAACGATAATTCCTGGCGGATAGGGAATGAGACGTAAGATAGAGAGAGCGCTTACACTTTTACCACAAGCACTCTCACCGACAAGACCTAATGACTCTCCCTTATTGACATAATAAGAGAGGCCATCAACTGCTCTAACTTCTCCTTCTTCGGTATAGAAATATGTTTTGAGGTCTTGGACATCAAGAACTTTCTCAGCGATATCAGATCACCTCATTTCTGCTTTATAGTTAATTATCCTGTGAGAACCAGTAAATTTCAGACTTGCTTAGGCAGCTTGGCTTCGCTTCGAAATTTCGGCCTTTTTCTGTTCCGCCAGCTTTAGAAGCTTCTCTTGTGTCATCCCTCCATATCGACCGAGGCCACCCCTAAGCCTTGGGTCAAACAAGTCTCTTACTGCGTCACCCAGCATATTAACACCATATACCACTATAGCTAGAGCTATGCCAGGCCATAAAGCCATCCAGGGAGCTTGTAGCATATATTGCCGACCAGTGCCGCTTAGCATACCTCCCCAGCTGGGCATTGGTGGAGGAATACCAAAGCCAAGGAAGCTAAGTGAAGCCTCGGCGAGAATAAATCCACCTAGACCGGTAGAGAATCCAACAATCACGATAGGCATAATATTAGGCAGAACATGGCGCACTAGGATACTCGAGGTTGGAACACCAATAGCCCTTGCTGCTTCAAAATATACGTTCTCTTTAATCATAATTACAGCGCTTCTTCCAACCCTTGATGCGCCACCGAGACCCATCGATATTCCCAGAACGAGTACAACCTGTAGTAGACCCGCTCCAAGAATGGACATTACGATTAAATAAAGAACTAGTCCTGGGAAGCACATCCAGGCATCGACAAACCTTTGCACCACCATGTCAAACTTGCCACCAATGTATCCTGAAACAGCACCGACAAGAAGACTGACGCCGGTGGCAAGACCGGAGCCAGCAAGAGCCACAATCATAGAGATACGGGCGCCATAAATAATCCGACTTAACAGGTCTCTTCCCAGATTATCACATCCCAGGAGATGTGCAGCTGAGGGGCCATCCAGGCGGTCTGATAGAATAATTTCATTATATCCGTAAGGTGCCAGCAACTCGGCAAACATACCAGCAAAAAACAGCACTATAACTATCAGTAGGCCTATAGTGCCTAGTGGTTTTTCCTTAATTAGCCTGAGAAAAAAGTCAGCCCAAGCATTTCTTCTTTTTCGAACTGCAGTCGCTTTTATGGTTGTTTGTACCCGGAAGTCAGACATCTTCCCCTATTTACTCCTATTTTAATTGTACTCTGGGATCCATCCAAGCGTAGGTAACATCAACGACCAGATTCATAATTAGTACGGTGGAAGCCATAATAAGGTTTATTCCGGAAATAACAGGGTAATCTCTCTGAGTAAGGGCTTCAAACGTGAGACGACCAACGCCAGGTAAGCAGAATATCTGCTCCATAATAACCGAACCAGCAATCAAACCAGGTAACATCATTCCTGCTATAGTAACAACCGGCATTAGTGCGTTTTTAAGGGCGTGTCTGTAGATAATAGTCCGTTCAGCAAGTCCCTTTGACCAAGCTGTCCTGATATAATCCTGCCTCATTACCTCCAACACCATGGTACGAATCATTCTCATCAGTGAGCCAGACATTTGAGTACCCATTAAGAAACCAGGGAGTAGAAATTGTAAAAAGTTACCCCATGGGTCTCTAGTAAATGGAATATATTCTAGAGATGGAGTCCAGCCCCACCAGATTGAAGGATAGACTATTACCATAGTGGCTAACCAGAAGCCAGGGACAGAGAGCATAACAATAGCGAAACTGCGCCCGATATAGTCCCACGTAGTGTCCTGACGTAGCGCTGAATATATACCTATGGGCATTGCTAATGCCCAACCTGTAATTAGAGATATTAAACCAAGCTCGACAGATATCGGCAATCTTTCAGCTAATTCGGTGAGGACGGGCTTATTTCTCCACAATGACTCCCCAAGATAGCCTTGAACAACCCCTTTAAACTCCCCCGTTTCTAGTGGAATGAATCCCATCCAGCGTGTAAATTGTGTAAGCATAGGTTGATCTAGGCCCATGGCGTGTCTTAGATAATCTGCAGTCAATTCTGCGCCCAAGCCTGATTGTTCAGACATTTGAGCTAACATCATATCTATCACATCGCCTGGGATAAAACGAACAAGTAAAAAGACAAGTATGCAGATAATAAAAAGAGTGGGAATCATCAGAAGTACCCGTCTAATTATATAAGCACGCATATTATCCTTTCCATTATGACTCGTGCTTCAAGATTTCTGTTATCCTGTTGGTAGGCCAATCTTCCTATTACTAACCTGATTACACTTTGACTAAGACTTATAACATATGGGCTAAATTTTGTCAATACCAATTTTTTGGCTATTGCGATAGTTACTTTTTCCAAAAACTGGTTATGTGTTTATAGCATAACCTTTTGTCTTTGTCAAGCAGAAAAGAAAAATTTTTAATCTTACGACTTAATGAAAAATTATTGCTTAACCTGAGTGGGAGCTTGCTAAGATGATGATACAACGGAAATTATGGTAATAAATTATTTACAGCGATATGGGCTTATTTCTATTTCAGGCGGGTTCTATCTCGTCCTCATACAGAACTATTTCTTTTTCTCTGGTTCGTACTGTATAAAGATAGAAGACTTTACCTGTTGGTGGCTCTATGTAGTGGTAATTTGAAATGATACCAGTCTGGCCAGTGTATGGTTGCAAGGCAGCAGTTCGTGTGGAAAGGTTTTTGTCACTAACTGACTTTACTTTTACTTTTTGACCTACTTCATATACTGCTGGCATATTATTGCTCCGGCTGATTGTGCCGTGAATAATAGTTCTTAATTATATCCTTTGTCAAGACTTAATTCTCTAGCATCGCCATTTTAGGTAAAAAAAGTACTATTATTAGGAACTTGATGTATTACCCTGCAGTCTACAGAGAGGATGTTCTAGTTAGTGCTTCGAGGGGGCGTAGGGCCATCTTGATCGAAGGTTAATACCTTGAATGTAGAGTGGAGCCGCCGCAGAATCGTGTTTTTACCAAGGCCATTTGATTTATCTACCTACTATTATATTGATACTAGGATATTTGCCCTTTTATACATACAGACTGAATACTCTAATGTGATATTACCATTTAGTACTCTTATCTCGTCTGGTCTTCTGTGCTTTTATTTTGCTTTTAGAAAGAGCACCCCAACTGAGAATACCAATGGCAGTCATAATTGCTTCTTTTTCATCAGCTTCAAGTGGATGCCTGTCAAGCAGGCTTTTTAAGATAGTGATTGCTTTTTGGTATTCCATTGTATCTAAATATAGTGGCAGCGACTGGA
>CAYOHA010000113.1:0-8147 GCA_964403625.1 uncultured Dehalococcoidales bacterium
CAATTCATTACGCCACCACCCCGTTTCAACCACCACCCTCTCACCACTGGCAGCATTGATCCACAGGTTTAGCAGGATTCCAAGCAACACCGAAAGACCGGCAATCAAAGTGCCCAGACCAAGAAACGACATAATATAGAGATAGACCCGCCGGGCAGAAAGCTTTTTTTCGCGTGATTGAGCAGCCTCCTCCTGCGCCACTTTCTGATGATAGGTCCATATAGCCGCAGCCACAATCATAGTAGGAATTGTCCATCCCAAGAATGGTAAATATATATTAGCATCGGTACTTACTCCACCAAGAGCAAATCTAATGATACCAAATAGAGATATAATAATGGCTACCAACCCGGAAATAGCCCCTCCCATTATAGCCAGAAGATATAAATAGACCTGGCGGAGAGTAGAGTCATAGTCTCCTTTTGCCATGTGGAACCAGTGGAACCACCATGTTACGCCACCGATTATTATCCAGCCTAGACTTGCTTGAACACTATAGTCCCAGAATCTGCTGATAACGACATTCTCTCCCCAGACAGGCATGCATAAAATGGCAATATGGATTAGTTGAATCAGACCTTCAGCCAGTGATACCAGACCGAAACCTGATAGAACATAAATATACCAGCGTCTTAAGGTCTTTGCCTCAGACGACGGCTGTCCCTCCCTTTCATCCATCCACCAGTGGTAATACCATATACCTGCCGTCACTATGATAGTAGCCAGTCCAGCTGAGGGGAACTGCTCCACTGGTACACCGGATACAAGCCACCTGAAAAAATCGACCGCAAACGATAGCCCTACCAGTGCTGCTACTCCCCGAATTAAATTCAGGAAAAACTTTCGTATCCCTGAACCTATTTCTTCAGGATTATTAGCTACCTGTCTCTGAGTAGCTCTCCAGAATAAGAACCAGAGAACACCCCCGATAATAACCAGGGCTAGTCCTAGGCTGAGCTGTCCTCTGGCGAAGTCTGCCCATCTCTCCCTCTTGATAATTAGATCAAAACAGAGGGATAACAAATTACCTACCCCGCCGGCGAAGATTCCTAGGGTAATTAAGGATACCGTGTAGAAAAATACCCTCTTGACCGTGCTCATTTAGCCCTCCTCACAAGATCTACCAGTAGAAATACAATGGAAAGACAGGTGAAGTAATTCTCCAGAAAGCTCCTTCCTTCTTAAGCATGAAAGTATAATAAGAAGTACTCACTGGATCGATAAAAGGAGCATCTGGCCTGAAGACATCGATGGTAACGGTCACGGAAGCCCTGCCATCCGTTATCACTGACTTACCCAATGTCGCCCTCCATGCATTCGTACGCTGGTTCTGAAGGAACCCTTGACTCCACTTTTCGTAGGAACTATAATAGGTCTCTTCGGCAATAGCCGAAGGAGATAGATAGCTGTATGCCTCTTTATAGTCCCCAGCCTCAGTAGCCAGTAGATACCTCTGCACTATGCCCTCAGGGGTATTTTCAGCTAACAGGTTTACAGAGTTTTTCCCCGTCGTTGTCAAGACCAGCACCACAGCAACAACGACCAGTAACAAGATAACAATACCGAAAGCTAATAACCAGCGGCTGGATGACCTCATAAATCACCATCCAAATCCTGATAAATTCAGCGCCATTATACCATATCACCAGGAGAATTGAAGCGATAATAGGGATTGTATAGCACTCTTCAGATTGATACAATGATTCTGAAAACACTTGAGTATGAGTAACACCCAATATACCATCAGGAACTATCAGTCTTCAGATTTCAATAGATACGTCCGGTTTCGAATCAAGGCGGAAAAACTCGAGCCTACCGGTCGATTAGTCTCACCCCAGACTATTACCGAGAATCTGAGCCGACCAGGCTTTAACCCCAAGCAGGATTTGTTTTTTGTGGAAACAGATGGGGAAATCGTCGGCTATATGGATATCGTGCCTGAGCGCAACATCGGTCGGGTTATCTTAAATTGCTGGATACACCCGGAACTCCGCAAAAGAGGACTGGCAACCAAACTCCTTGGTTATGCCATGAAACGTGCTAGAGAACTCAGCATTAAAGCAGCTCATGTCAACATTTCAGAAGCAGATGAGATCGCTATTAACGTGCTATCAAAGCTGGGTTTCCAATGCATCCGTCAATTCTTTCAACTCAGACTGGATATGGAGAAACTCCACTGGCAGGATATTGATCCTGCCTTCCTGGGGTGCCGTCATCTTCAACCAGGCGAAGAAACCAAGCTGACCAGGATTGAAAACCTTGCCTTTGCTAAGACCTGGGGATTCAATCCCGACACTGTTGAAACGATAGCCTATCGCCTTAGCCTGGGCAACCGCTCGCTGGCAGATGTGCTGGTAACCTGCGATGGAGATACATTAACCGGTTTCTGCTGGACCGACGTAATTACTGGCGGGGAAGCCGTCGGCGGTGAAAGAAAGGGTCTGATATATATGATTGGTACTGACCCCGACTATCAGGGTATGAGAGTCGGTAAAAGAGTCCTGCTGGCTGGACTAGCCCACCTCAGGAACAAGGGGCTCAAAATCACCGAGCTGGCTGTTGACAGCGAGAACCAATTAGCTATTAGGCTTTACCGGTCAGTTGGTTTTGAATTTCGCACCGGCAGCCTGTGGTATGAGAAGTCGGTGGATTAAGTCACAGAAGTATAATAATTGTCCAGCACCTGCTGGAAATTTTTAATTATCGTCCCGGCAATATTTGACCAGCTAAACTGGTCTACCGACGCCCGAATTGAGAAGGCAGAATTTCTGTCTGGATTTGGTCTGGAAAGCAATAGGTCTATTTTCTCAGCAAGATGATGTGGTTCATTATCTGTTACCACATAACCTGTCTCTCCCTGATGAATGATATTTTTAAAATCTCCCACATCCGTGACAACCACAGGCGTGCCACAGGCGAGAGATTCCAGAGCCACCAGGCCGAAACTTTCATAATAAGAGGGGATGACACAAACATCAGCCGCGCTGTAGAAATAGGGCAGTCTCTCCTGTTTTACCGGACCCACAAAGGTAACCGAGTCTTCAACATTGAATTCGCGGGACAACCTTTTCAACTTTCCTACCTCGATCCGACTTCGTTCACCACCACCAATGATGATCAGCTTTGCATTCTGCCTATTTTGTAGATAGGACATAGCTTTCAACAACTGCTCGATGCCCTTCAACGGTTCAATCCTGCCGACAAACAGGATGAGTTTTTTATCAATAAAGCCCAACTTCTTTCTTGCTATTTCTTTATCTACAGGATGGAACAGATCCAGATTCACTCCACAGGGGACGACACTAATTCTTTCCGGTAAAGCACCGTAGTGCAGAATAAGTTCATTCTTTTCCCTCTCCGTCGGGGCGATAATTTGATAGCAGCTCCTAGCCAGCTCTCTTTCCGTCTCGATACGTAGTGCCGGCTCATCCTCGCCAGCCCCGACGTTATTCTTCACTGCACCTAGAGTATGGAACATTGTGATGTGAGGAACATTCCACCACCGCTGCAGGTATTCACCTACCCAGGCTGAAAGCCAGTAATGGCTGAATACCAGATCATACTGAAGGTTATTGCTCTTCCTGAAGTCTTCCAGATTGCAGCAAAATTCGGGAAGGTAGGAATACACGGCTAATTTATCTATCTGTCCTAACTCGCCAGCCTTGAGGTGAATAAGCCGGGCATTCTGGCTAAGGTCATAGATCTGATGGTCCCTGGGATCATGGACACGGCTGTAAACATCTACCAGATGTCCTTGTTTGCCCAAGGCTTGAGCTAATTCGACAATATAGACACTCATACCGCCCGTATCCTTGGTCCCTAAAGTACCAAGCGGACAACTATGAGCACTGATTATGGCTATTTTCAATTGCCTAAACGGCATTAGATATTCCTTGTTTCACCCATTGAAAATGTCTTTTACAGTATCACCTTATATTTATCTGGCACTTATAGAGAGGAATTTCTCTTCCCCCCAGGTGGTACTTGTAAATTTCATTGCCTTTAAGAAAGTCAAATTTTCTCTTTCCTTCTTGAATACTCTCTTTAATACAAAGGACCTTACTGAGCAGTCCCACGCTCAGAGACTCATAGCGGGGATCATAACCACTATTATAAAGATAAATGCAGTTACTGTAATCAAAATACATAATCATAGCCGTTGGAACCGAGTCCAGTTCAAGAATACCAAGCCTCAGTATGCCGGCTTCAGACATAGCATCTGTCATCGTCCTGAAGAAGGACTCCCTCTGGCCGGTAAGGAAAGCTGCCTTATCCGACCGGCTGCCGGTAA
This sequence comes from uncultured Dehalococcoidales bacterium, assembly GCA_964403625.1. Lineage (GTDB taxonomy): Bacteria > Chloroflexota > Dehalococcoidia > Dehalococcoidales > UBA2162 > CAYOHA01. The sequence continues at coordinate 4,292 of CAYOHA010000113.1, forward strand.
ATAAAGTAAGGAAAATATTTAAAGCATTGCGGACTGCATTGACCTCATTAACAAAACGGTAACTTACCTTACCAGTTTCTAATAACCTTCTTAATTTACGTCTCACCTCATGACGTTGTTTTGCGGTCAGTATTTCCAGGTATTCTTCCCAGGTATTGGGTAAATCCAGTTCAAGAGTAACATCCACTGGCTGGCAAAAAACCTCGCACCCCTGCTTTCGGGCTAAATCCGTAAAGGTGGTAAGCACTTTAGAATCAGGCCTTAGACCCTCCAGGTCCAGATAATTGACATTCTTCTGCCTCAAATCATTGAGTAGAACACTAAAGAAGTCCGTCTCCATACCGGGAGCAACAACAAAGTCGAGGTAATCACAGACATCGGCGCTGCCGATGATAGTAGCTCTGTTTTCTTTCAGAATAATGGGTGCAATGCCAATAATTTTCTCTCCGTGTCTAACGGCACGGAGATGCAACTCGGCTTCACTGCCAAACACCTGCCACCAGGCTTTCATCCAGGCAGGCAAAATAAAGACCGAACTCCAGTCTAAATTCCGGCTTAACTCATCCCAACGCAAAGCAAGACTATCAAAACTCTCTTGGGTAACAGTATAGCTCATACTTACACATTCCAGTGTAGCACTATGTTCAGACTTGTATCAAATATAGGAGAGGACATTTTTACTACTCGTCTTCCATTCTTCATAGACATTATATGATAATAACGTGATGTAAAATCCCCCTTGATCCCCCTTTTTCAAAGGGGGAAGTCTGTTTCTCCCTTTCGTAAAGGGAGATTATGAGGGATTTAAATTTTCTCCTTATTTTAGTAAAAGTAGGCTGATAGGGTTGTGCAAAAACCTCCTAAGTACTCAAAAGATAATCAGTAGTTGATATGAGGCTATGGAATAATTAGAATAAGGTATACTCGACACCTTGAATGCTGGAATAGGTTAGAATTGGATTATTAAACAACGGAGATAGAGATATGCCAATCTACAAGGGGAAAAGCGGAGTCAATGTAAAACGCTTGGTCCGGAATATCGCTGACCAGTACCCTTTTGAAACTCAACAGGCGGCTCTCATTGAACTGATTGCCAATTCTCTTGATGCGAAGGCAACAGTCATTGATATCAATTTCAGTAAAAAAAGGGGAATCCTGGAGGTAACGGATGATGGCCTTGGTATGGATAAACAGCAATTTTTAGAATACCATGACTTTGCCGCTTCAACAAAAGAGAGAGGCAGAGGGATTGGATTTGCCGGGCAAGGGGCTAAACTTGCCTTAAACTTTTGTTACAAAATAACTACCGAAACTCAGTCAGCTTCATATAAAAGCTATTCGGAATGGCAACTTCAGGGCAATGACGCACCGTATAAAATCCATGAAGGTAAAACTTTGAAACTAAATGCTCCCGGGAGTATGGTAACACTCTATCTGGATGATAAGAGCAAGGCTTTCTACAGCAAATGGCTTATTGAGCAAATCCTCGTGGAGCACTATTACCCCCTCTTAGACGAAGAACTACTGAAAGTGTATACAGGGAAAGTGCCTATTCTTATTGATGAGAATCGTGCGCTAATAACCTACCGGCCCATTTATGAAAAAGGGATAAAGTTCATTGTCAATCGTAAACAGATATTACGGAAGCCAATGGAACGTATTCTACAAAAGCAAAAGGAGTTTTCGGTAACAGTAGCGACAAGAGCGAAGGCTAAAGGTTTCTTCGGCCTGGCAAAAAACGGGATTGAGGAAAACTTACAGGGAATCGCCATCTGCACATTTGGCAAAGTGATAGAACGGACCTGGTTCCGCAAAGAGCCCCGTGAAAAACAGAGAATAACCGGCTGGATAGAAGCTCCGTATTTAATTGAAGCCGTTACTACCGATAAGTGCCGGTTTCAGAGGGGAAACAAGACCTGGGAAGGATTTTTTAGAAAAACTCAGGCAGAATTCAGTGACTGGTTAGAGGAAATAGGCTTTATGGAGAAACTAGTCGAAAAGAAGGCGAATTTCTCAAATTTAGAGAAGGAAATAAACTCTATTCTAAGAAATATCCCGGAACTCACCTTTTTTGGCACCAGGAGTCAGAGAGACGTAGCTTTTCCAGATAAAGACGGGGAGTTGAGAAGTCTGGGAGAAGGGACTCAAACGGCAAAAGGGGAAAAAGGTGGTGAAACTGAAGGCGAGGGAACTCCGATCTTTCCCGGTGAGGAACCAGGTGAGGCTCCTACCCTCGAGCTAGGTTTCGAAGCTCCGGCTACCCCCAAACCAAGAATTATCCGGGGTGGGATAAGAATAATGCTTGACGAGAGAACGGACAAGGAAGAGGAAGCCTGGTTTGACGGTGAAACGGTTACCCTCAATACATCCCATCCTGCTTATAAGAGAGCTGAAAAAGAAAAGCTTATTGACTATCATATCATGAAAAGCGTTGGTTTAAGTCTTATTCAGTTCAGTCTGGATAAAGACCCCGAGCCTTCTTACGACAAAGCCTTCCAGCTTTCGCAGCGGTTCTTCAGATTGTGGGGCGAACGATGAAGAATATCAGAATAGCTGTTCAGGTGCAGAAGAAGGAAGATTCAGAAGGAAATGAGACCTTCAAAGCCAGTGTGCCAATGCGGCTGGTGTTCGAAAAAGACTTTGATGCCGAGTGGTTAAATACCGAGCTTAAAAAGTTTGAAAAAGGATATACCGGTCTGGCTACCAATCTGAAAAACATCTTGAAACAGATTAAATCAACACGGGGAAAAGGTAAGGTCTTGCTGTACTGGAAGCTTGGAGATGAGATAGTCGATTTTATAGAGTACAATGAAAAGGGAGCCCTTTTCTTGGAAAATATGATGAGACACCTGTCAAGGGATGCAGGGATATCAATAAGCACACTCACACGGTGTAAAAAATTCAGGGTAAGCTATCCTGATATGTCCACGATTGACCCGGACAAGTCTTTCAACAGTTACGTCTCGTTATTTGAAAGTGGATATATTTCAGTAAAGAGAAAGTAAGAAAACAAATGGAAAGAACAAAGGATAAGGTGGGTGGGAGAATATTAAAAAACAAACTGGTGAGGAGGAAAACACAGATGACTACAGATAGACTTGCACAATCCCTAAGAACATCTGGAGGAGAAGCATTCGAAAGGATAGTTGCTAAGATATTAAATAGCTTTCTACAGAAAGATGATATTGTTGTTGCCAGGGCAAAGGAATCTTCTCTTCGTAAGTTAATTCCCGAAAGATCAAATTTATTCCAGATAATGGATTTCACCCGAGTACCAGTCAAACGAAGGTGCGACCAAAAGCAACTTCAAGATTACCCAGATTTAGACCTTTTTGCTCTCGTTAGGCCAAAACAGCCTAGCCAGATTTGGAGATTATTAGCCATTATCAATTGTAAAGTCTCTTTTCACGCACGCCATACAGAAGCAGCTTTCTGGGGATTACTTACACGTCTAAGTTCCAATATTCATTTCGTTGTTGTTACTGAAGATCGGGATATATACAAACCTAAAGCCAGTGAACTAGGACGATCTTGTGAAGAGTCTACAGCAGCACGAAGGCTATTAGAAAGTTTCAGTGACAGAGTATATCTAGTAAAAAGATATAAGAATGAAAAGGATATCAAGCTAGAAAAGGATATTAATACCAAACAAGATAATCTAACTAAAGGAATGATTGGTCCTATTGTATTTGACGATCCAAATATTCCACATCATACACATTATTGCCATAGTGTTCGTCCTATAGATGATTTAATCAATGACCTTAGACATTGGAAAGTTGAGATCCCGCATTAGGAGAATAGGAGTAAACTGTGGATTTTTTAGATAAAATAATTTATGGCGATTGCCTTGAAG
>CAYOHA010000114.1:0-8098 GCA_964403625.1 uncultured Dehalococcoidales bacterium
ACGGCATTTACCTTGCCTTCTCCGTTGACCCAGATCCCCTGTTGCTGGCTGTTCACGTTAAGGTTTGTCACCTCTCCCACGGCAGCCCCACTCTTTTCACAACCAGTCAGACCAACAATCATCATCACCAATATCAGACCTGCGACCATTAACCAGCGTTTTTTCACCTCTTTACTTTCCTCCTCCTTTTTATCTTTTTATACTCTACTTATAATATAACGAAAAAGTCACCAATTGGTTAGTGGCGAGTCTGTGCATCTGCTTGTTAAGGAAAGTCCTCACAAATCGTAGATTTCTTGGGGTTTATTCTATTCCGTTGGTACAGATTGAACTTCAGGCATTCTCATTGGGAAGACTTCAGTATTCAGGACTTCCGGACGTATTGCCCACCAGAGCTTAATGTCTTCGGCTTGCTTTTCGGTAATGGTCCCCTCGTCCAGAGCTTCCTGGATAGACTGGTTGATTACATCATCATCAATATTGGCCAGCGTGGGCAGGATTCCCGATGTTCTGGTCATAAGACCCCCCTCAAACGTCCGCCCCTCCCCGGGCGTGAATTGAGGAGGACCGGTAAATTCCTGAGTAGTTTTAGATTCGGTAGTAGCTTCAGGTTCGGACTTACCGCAGCCAGTCCAGGCAATACCTGTTAGAATAATGATAAAAACTAAAGACCAGACCAGAAGTTTCCTTTTCCGTGACATTTTAGTTCTATTATCTCCTCTCTATTACTTCGAAAGTAGAAACCATTCCCGCGGAAGCGGGAATCCAGAGCCACCGCACATTAAATGAAGCAATCTCCTTCCCTTCGTCTTTGCGAGTCCTTCAACGGAAGGACGTCGAAGCAAAGACAGGGTCAAATGTCTTTTTGTTTAGTTATTTCTTTGCAAATGAAATGAATTAATCTCCCACTCTCTGTCATGCTAGAACCTAACCGCTTGCTCTATTCAGACCTGAGTGCCTCGATAGGGTTAAGACGTGAGGCGTTCCAGGCAGGATAAAATCCAAAAAATAAGCCGATACCGATCGATACGGAAACGGCCAGGATAACTATGTCAGTTGAAACTACAGTCGTCAGTTCCCCCATGCCTATATTAGTAGAAATCAGGGGGATAAGATATGATACTCCCCAGCCCACAATAACCCCGATAACGCCACCGGTAAACGTCAGGGATGCTGCCTCGATGAGGAATTGAATCCATATATCCCGATCCCTGGCTCCCAGCGCCTTACGAATGCCTATCTCTCTGGTTCTCTCCAGTACTGATACCAGCATGATGTTCATCACGCCGATGCCTCCCACCAGTAATGAAATGGCAGCAATGGCGCCGAGAAGGAGCGTCATCGTTTGTGTCGTTTCCTGCATTGTTTCAGCTATCTCCTGCACGGACATGATAGAAAAGTCATCATCAACGCCGATCCCAAGCTGATGTCGGGTGCGAAGCAGGCTGGTGATTTCTTCAATAATCTGGTCTATCTTATCTTCGTCACTTACCCTAAGCGATATGGATGATACCACACGTTCGCCCTGGGCTGTCCGTTGCTGGGCAACCGTCTGCTGCAGAGCCGTCAATGGAATCAGAATGACTTCATCAGACGAACCTCTCATTGACATACCCTGACTCTCCAGAACGCCAGTGACACGGTAAATATTATTGCCCATCCGGATTTGTTGACCTACCGGGTCAACATCTGGAAACAGGGTTTCTGCTACATAGGAGCCGATAACGGCTACCTTGCTGGCACGTTGATAGTCATACTCATTAAAGAAAGCACCGCTGGCTATTTGAAGATTGTTTACCTCAAGATATTCTGTAGTTACACCGGTAATCCGTGAATTCATATTCTCCCCGCCGACGACTACCTGGAGTTGACTCGATCTTGAGGGAGCTATGGTAACGACATAGGGAATCTGCTCCGATATTGCTTCGGCATCCTCCAGGCTGAGGGTAGAAACACTTCCCATGGCTCCTCTGATACCACCAAAAGTGGATGACCCGGGGCTGATGGTAATCAGGTTTGACCCCATGCTCTCAATACGGGAGAGTATATCGGCGGTAGCTCCTCTGCCGATGGACATCAGGGCAATCACCGAGGCGATACCGATAACGACTCCCAGGACAGTCAAGGAGCTCCGTAACTTGTGAGTACTCAGCCCAATCCAGACTGTAGCCAGAAGGTTAAGTATCTTTTTCATATCCTCTCCTCCGCTTCCACCTGCCCATCCTTAAGATGTATGATACGCTGGCATTGGTGGGCAATATTAGTATCATGACTTACCAGTAACACCGTAATGCCCTGCTCGGCATGCAAAGAGGTGAGGATAGAGATTATCTCCTGGCCAGAGCGGCTGTCCAGCTGGCCGGTAGGCTCGTCAGCCAGAAGCAGGGAAGGGTTTTTTACCAGAGCCCGGGCGATAGCTACCCTTTGCTGCTCACCTCCAGAAAGCTCAACCGGTCGGTGATTGATCCGGTCGGAGAGGCCAACCTTGGCCAGTGCTTCTATCGCCCGCTTACGGTTCACACCGCCAACGTATGTCATACCAAGTTCTACATTGGCCAGTGCCGTGAGTCGGGATAGCAGATTGAAGGTCTGGAAAATAAATCCTACCTTCTGGCCTCTTATTCCAGCCAGTTCGCTGCCATTAAGGTTGCTGACCTCTTTACCCTCAAAATAGTACCTGCCTGATGTCGGCTTATCCAGGCATCCGATAACGTTGAGCATGGTCGTCTTACCCGAGCCGGAGGGACCCATAATGGCTACCAGCTCGCTCTTTTCAATCTGGATATTTATATCCTTGAGCACGGTCAATTCTCTCTTGCCCATCGGGTAGACTTTGCTGATATCCTGTAATTTAATCACCCCTTGTCTCCTTACGGTCCAAAGAAGAATTCCGTTTGTGGACCTCCCTGCTGTGTCCTTGTAGTGGTGGTAGAGGTTGTTGTTTCTACAATAACCTTTTCACCTTCGCTTAGACCATTGGTCACTTCGGTATACTGCCAGTTGCTGATACCGGTAGTTACCGTGCGTTCCTCAATCGTACCATCCGCTGCTACTACCTTAACGTAGGTTCGTCCACCTGAGCTGATAATCGCCCCGTTAGGCACCAGTAGCACGTCAGTTCTTCCGGACACAATGATACTCACGGTAACAGTCAGACCTTCCCTGAGCTGATAGTTTTGGGACGAAGTCTGCTGTGTCACTCCACCTTCAGTCGTGGGTGGTACCTGTGATTGCCCACCTTCCTGGCCGGAGAACGTTCCTCCATCGGATTGTTGGAATGGCATCTCCCCGGAACGCATACGTTCTGCCATCTCCTCAGCCTGTTCCTGGGTAATGCGGCCTTCTTCAACAGCTTTCTTCAGCATATCGGGAAGCTCGCCGGAAGCGATACTCTGCATCATTTCCTGCATCGCCTCCTGCCTTGCCGCTTGACTTTCCTGAGCTATAGTTTCCAGTGACTCTATTGCAACTCTTACTTGATAGTTCACTACTCCCTGCTGAATAGTGGCTGTCGGGGCAATGCTGGTGACACTGGCGGGCAGAGTAATTGTTTGCAGAGCGTCCACCTGTACGGTAGCTTCTCCCCCGACTTGTACCTGAAAAATATCCGTCTCATTGACCAGGATATCTGCTTCAAACTTGGTGGGGTCAGCAAGTTCTATCATCACTACACCCTTTTTTACCACATCACCATCCCCAATATTAACCTTGGTAATGAAGCCAGTAAAGGGGGCCGTAATCTCTGTACTGGCATTCTGTGCTTCATCTAACGCATTCTGGGCTTCTTCCAGGGCTTTCTGAGCATCATCAAGCTTACCCTGGATTATAGCCAGCTCTTTTTGCTTTTTCGTAACTTCCATTTCAATATCGTCCGGTACCCTTGCTAAAGACTCCTCTGCCTCAGCAAGGTTGAGCTTGGCAATGGCAAGCTGGGCTGTTTTTTGTTCGAGATCTCTTATCCACTCGGGTACAGTCCAGTTGCTTTCGTACCTTTCTTTTGACCTGTCGTAATTGTCCTGGGCAGTGGCTAAAGCTATCTTGGCATTGGCAACATCAAGCTCAGCCTGAGTGGTAGCCTTTTCGGCATATTCGGCGCTGCTGGCTTGCTCCAGGGCATCTTCAGCACTCATCAGGTTTATCTCTGCCTGAAGCAGGTCGGTTTTCTTTGTCTCTACCTGGCGTTTTAGAGTTGTCAGCTGGTCCTGCTGTTCCGACGTGTCCAGTCTTACCAGCACCTGACCTTCCTCAACAGAGTCTCCTACCTCAACCAGGACTTCTGCCACCGTTCCATCCATCTCGAAAGTCAGGTTTTCCTTATTAGATAAGGCAAGGTTACCTACACCGGTGATGTCTATACTCAGGTCACCTCGCTGGACGGTTGCCGTCTCTTGCTCCGAAGTTGATGTTGAAACCTGTTCTTTACCACAGCTCAGTGACAGAGCGCCAAGACTGAGTAGTATAAATAATATCAGCACTATTTTTGATAGTTTCATCGGTCCCTCCTGTTCCACTCTGATTTATTATTGTCCGGGTAGTGATTTGGTTAATATAAAATTTTTTCTTAACCTCTCACGGAAGAGATTGTAGAGAGGGGCTTCGCCCCTCTCTTTCTTTATTCCCCCTTCCCTTACTAAGGGAAGGGGGTCGGGGGGATAGGTTGTTAATACTAACTATGCCAAATAATTGTTAAGACTTTATTAATATTCTCAATCCCCCCACTTGTCTTTGCGAAGCGAAGCAATCCGTCCTCCCTGTCTTTGCGAGGATTCCTTCACAAAGTGAAGGATGACGAAGCAATCTGGGGAGGGGGAATTTAATATTTAGTCCGTTACCGGTATAGTAAACGTGAAGCGGCTGCCTTTCCCCAGTTCGCTCTGGACTCTGATATCGCCCCCGTGGGCTTCCACAAGTCGCTTGGCAATGGTCAGCCCCAGTCCGCTGCCTCCTGTGGCTCTGGCGCGGGACTTGTCCACTCGGTAAAAACGTTCAAAGATTTTATCGAGTTCCTCAGCAGGAATACCCTCGCCGGTATCAGTCACATTCACCTCTATCTGGTTTGACTGCTGTACCACCGCTACCGTAATCGCCCCGCCTTTACCGGTATGAGTTACCGCATTCTCCAGCAGGTTATGCAGCACCTGGCTTATTCGGTGGACATCGATATTTACAGCTGGCAGCCTGTCGGGAATCTCGGTGGATATTGATACTCCCTTTACCATCGCTTTAGCCTGTACCGTTGCTACGGTCTGATTGACCAGATTGGCAATATCTTCTGGCTGACGTACCAGTTTCAGTTCTCCCGCCTCGGCAAGACTAAGTTCTTGAAGGTCATCGACCAGCCGTGACAGCAGAGTCGCTTCTTCATCGAGCTTGCGTAGAGTATCGGTCTCCGGTTCTATTAGGCCATCACGGATTGCTTCGAGATATCCCTTGATGTTAGAAAGCGGAGTCCTCAGTTCGTGGGCAACGTCAGCTACCATGTTCTTCCGTAGTTGTTCATTACGCTCCAGGTTATTGGCCATCGAGTTAAAGGTGTTCGCCAGTTCCCCGATTTCACTCCTGTCCTTCACTTCTACTCTCTGAGTAAAATCACCCCTCCCGAGGCTCTTGGCGGCATGAGTCAGGGCTTTGACCGGTGCCAGGATCCGCCGCGAGAGGAAAAAGGTGAGTATTAATGCAATAGCAATGGCGAAAAGTCCTCCCCAGAGAAAATAGAGCCCGATGGTCCGGAAAAGGATTTGCAGTGACTCAAAGCTCAGTTCTGATGATGCTTTCGGGGTGACATACAGTGTGCCGATGGTGCCCGTCTGAAATGGTCCGGGTAGGGGTCTGCCTGACGTGTCGGGATTGTATTCCCCCTGGAGTTCTCCCTGGGAATCGGCAACGACTATCCCCTGGGCGTCGGTGAGCACAATTCGTTGCTCGTAGAGATTACCCCACTGCTCAACAAAGGGTTGAATTCCTATCCAGTCACGGCGAGTTAAGTAGAACCGGGTGAGTTCTGTTTCCATCCTGGCGATACGCATCTGGTCGATCCTTTCGCCATATTGGCGGATTTCCTTCAGTGTTGCCTGATTTATGAAAAACAGCACTACGGCGATGGTCACCAGTATCACCAGAGTGAAGGCCATAAAAAGGCGGAACTGCAGTCTACCCGTCATTGGTTACCTCGGAAAGTTTATATCCAGCCCCGTATACTGTCCTGATATATCTTGGACGGCTCGGGTCTGGTTCAAGCTTTCGCCGCAGGTTGAGGATGTGGACATCGATGGTGCGGTCAAACCCTTCAAAATTATAGCCAAAGGCTCTATCAATAAGCTCTGCCCGGCTGAAAACTCTGCCCGGTTCTTTGGCAAGGACTCCCAGCAGCTTGAACTCGACTTCGGTCAGACTCAAAGCTTTGCCGTTGATCGATGCCTCGTGTTTCAAAAAATATACCGTAAGGTTCCCATACTTGATTTCATCGGGACCGCGTTCGCCGGGCAGGCGTCTGAGTATTGTCCGTACTCTTGCGGCTAACTCCTTGGGGCTGAAGGGTTTGGTGACATAATCATCGGCACCCAGTTCAAGGCCAGCGAGCTTGTCTTCATCGGTAGTCTTGGCGGTAAGCATTATGATTGGCACGTCTGACTCTGCTCTAAGGGTACGGCATATTTCGAGTCCATCAATACCGGGTAGCATAATATCCAGGACAATTATGTCGGGGTGGCTCTCCCGTGCCAGTCTTAGCCCTTCGTTACCGTCATATGCCGTAAGCACCCGGTAGCCGTCACGGTTCAGGTAAAGCTTGACCAGCTCTACCGTTTTTTCATCATCATCTACCACCAGTACCCTTTTCCCTGCCATCCTTCCTTCCTCTAGCTATACCTTAAAACTATCGTCCCATTCCCGCGGAAGCGGGAATCCAGTATCCCAGTTCTCTCTCCCTTTGCAGGAGAGACGAAAGTGAGGGGTAAATTAAAAAACATATAAGATCCCCCTCAGTCCCCTGCCTTCGCCAAGGCTATTTGCAGGCAAGCCCCTTTTTCAAAGAGAAGCCATTTCCCCCTTTCGTAAAGCTTGCTTGTCTTATCCCCCTTTTGTAAAGGGCTTGCCCGCCGTTCCCCCTGAACTTTGGTAGGCGGGCTTGCCCGCCGTCCCTCCTGAACTTTGGTAGGCGGGGGGATAGGTTATTACCAACCTTATTATATAAATTATATGGATCAATTGTTAAGGAAATGTTATCTCGCTTGGGTATAAATAATAGAAGAGAGGGGGTTAACCCCCTCTCTTCATTCTTGCTTGTCTGTCAGCATTTAGGCCCCTGGATTTCCAAGGCTAATCCTTGGGAATGCATGGTCCACCCCAGCCACGCATCCCGCCAAAACCGCGGAAACCAAAATGGTCTCCTGGGCCCAGTTTGTTGGCGATGTCCGGTCTTGATTCATACCATTGGAGATATTCGTCAGCCTCTTCCTGGGTTATCTCATCATCAGCTACCATTTTTTCCAGGCGGTCCTTTAAAGCATCAGTCATCGCCTGTTCTTGTGCCTCCTTGAAGGCGTTCTTTAACTGATCCGAGGTGACATTTACTCCATCTTCCTGAAGTATTCCTGCAATCCTGTCCCAGAAAGTACTGGTGGTTGATGTCGGCTGACTGTCATCCTCGTTTTCATTACCCTGGGCGAGGGCGATACCTCCGATACTCGCACCGGCTAGCAGTACGGCCGCCAGGAGGCCGAGGATGACATATTTCTTTCTCCGCCACATCTCTATATTTCACCTCCTTTCTACAAGATTTTGATATCCTAAGACTATTATAGCCATTAAATACTAAGAACCTGTTAAGATTTTTACAACCTCACCCCCTAATAACCCCCAGGTTGTCCGAAAACAAGACGCGACATTATTTTTACCATTCCCGCGGAAGCGGGAATCCAGAGCCACCGCCCCACCTGGATTCCCAACCTGCACACCGAAGTTCTTTTCAGCACGCAGGTGTGTCAAGTTGGGAATGGACAATTTTCGGACAACCTCGGGGGAAATTTTTATAAAGAGGGACTCCGTCCCTCTTAAACGCCCTTAATTTAAAGAGACTGCCTCCTCTCTATATATATCT
>CAYOHA010000115.1:0-8092 GCA_964403625.1 uncultured Dehalococcoidales bacterium
GCACGATAAAAAGGACCGGATTTATTATCATAACTTTCGCCCTGCCGGTACTGGGCCTCCTGGGCATTGGGATTTTTCATGTCATATCGGGAGTGGTGCAACCTCCAGCAGAAGTGACCAGAATCGGATACGTTGATGAAGCCGGCGGGTTCGAGCAGTTTACCACACAGGGGAACATAACGTTCGTTCGCTTTGATACCCTGGAAGCTGCTACGCAGGCTTTGATTGAAGAGGATATCAAGGAATATTTCGTCATTCCCCAGGTTTTTCTCTCGGCAGGGATAATTAACCGTTATATTATACAGAGAGAGGTTACACCGTCCACAGCCACGACGACGGCGATTAAAAATTTCCTTTCCAGTAACCTTCTAGCCGACAAGGTGCCGGCAACGATGGTCGCCATCATTGAAGCACCTCTGAACATCGTTACCACTACACTTACTTCAGCTGGGGCTGTGGCTCCAGAGCAAGGTGGGCTGATAAATCTTATTATCCCGGGGATCTTTGGCATTATGCTGGCGCTCTCCCTCTCTTTCTCTTCCGCTTATGTGTTGCAGGGTCTGGGTGAGGAGAAAGAAAATCGGCTTATGGAGATACTATTGTCCTCGGTCTCGCCCCGTCAACTGCTTACTGGCAAGGTTCTAGGGATTGGTGCTGCCGGGCTGGTACAGGTAGTTGTCTGGGTGGCTTCAGTTCCATTACTATTGAACCTGGCTTCTTCAACTATCGGGGGCTTCCTCAGTACGATACAACTACAAGCCAGTCTTCTCGTTCTGGGGGTAGTGTATTTCATCCTGGGTTATTTATTGTTCGCCGTGCTTTCGGCAAGTGTCGCTGCTATCAGTTCTACGGTTCGGGAAGGACAAGGCTTAGCCTCAATGTTCACCCTTTTCGCGGTTGCCCCATTCTGGTTTTACTCTCTAATCATGCTATTCCCTAACAGTCCGGTCTGGGTTGTTTTCAGTATTTTCCCCTTCTCTGCCCCGGTGCTGGTAATGTTGCGGCTAGGCATGACAGGTGTCCCGGCCTGGCAACTAGCCGTCAGCATAGCGGTAATGGTTTTATGCATCGTGGGGGGACTGTTGCTGACCGCCAAGCTCTTAAGGACTTACCTACTGATGTACGGTAAAAGACCAAGGCTGGGTGAGATTATCCGGAACCTCAGGAGCGCTTGATCCAGAAGTGAGTAAAGGTTATCTAACTGCACATTCTAAACGTTTGTGACCTGGCGGCCAGTTCGAATCCACTCAGCTCCACCAAGTGCTTGCAGAAATATGGCAAAATTTAGCCAAGCGCTTGCAAAAGGTTTCACACTACCATCGTATCGAGCAATGGTCTTGTTTGTTAGACCCCTTTCGCATCCAGAAAATGAATAGCGTCAAGTTCGATCTCTGACTCATCCAGTGAAACCTTGATTTGTTCGTAGCAACTCCAATCGAACCGCAAAGCGATGCCGCAATCACTGGAGAACTGCCGAGGTGTAGGTATGAGCTTGATAGAATACCCACCCCTTATTAAAAGCTTCTCCGCTCGCATGACTGCTGAAGTCGTATAAAACAGGACAACCCCATATTGCATCATTACCTCACAACCTTGCTTATCGCTCGTAATGCTTCTTGAATATCTTCCATAGTAGTAAAAACGCCTGGTGATAACCTTACCGTCCCTTCGGGGAACGACCCTATCGTTTTATGCGCCGCTGGAGCACAGTGCAGTCCCACCCGGGAAAGCACCCCATATTCCTCATCAAGCCTGAGTCCTATTTCTGACACACGTTTTTCCACGGCTGTGAAAGAAACTACCGCAACCGAACGTTCAGCATCAAGACTCCCGTACACCTTCACATTTGGAAGAGATGATAAGCCATCAATCATATATCGACTGAGCTTCTTCAAGTGGTCCCTGATTTCATCGATTCCCCGCTCCTGTAACCACATCAAGCCCGCACCAAGGCCAGCAATTCCAGCCAGATTAGCTGTACCGCTTTCAAATTTATCGGGCAGGTCATCTGGCTGTTCCTCTGAATCAGAGCGGCTACCAGTCCCTCCGCGTATCAGTGGTTCAATCTTTGAGACATCAACTTTATCTCCGATAACTAATCCTCCGGTGCCCGGTGGACCCTGTAGCTCTTTGTGCCCGGTGAATGCTAGAAGGTCAATGCCCATCTCTGACATATTTATTGGTACAGCTCCGGCCGTCTGGGCAGTGTCCACCAGCACTAAAGCACCGGCTTCATGGGCGATGGAGGCGATTTCAACAATAGGTAAAATCGTTCCTATTACATTGCTGGCGTGCGTCAACACAATAAGTTTCGTGGTCGAGTCAATCGCCTTTACAAGGTGTCTGACGTCGAGACTTCCGTCAGATGCACAGGAAACTATATTTAGGCGAACCCCCTGTTTTTCAAGGTTGCGTAATGGGCGCATCACCGCATTGTGCTCCACGGAACTGGTAACCACATGGTCACTAGTTTTCAACATTCCCTTGAGTACCAAATTGATGGCATGGGTGGCGTTACTCGTAAAAATCACTCGCAATGGGTCAGAGACACCGAAGAAGCGGGCTAGTCCTTCCCTGGTGTCATATATTACCCGCGCCGCCGCGATAGAGAGCCGGTGCCCGGAGCGACCGGGGTTGCCCCCTGCACGCTCCATCACATCAGTCATAGCTTTTAAGACTTCTGGCGGTTTTGGCCAGGACGTTGCTGCATTATCGAGGTAAATCATTTCTTAAGTACAATCCGGAAACTGCCATCCGTTTGCTCTTCAATGCTTACTGCCCAGCCCGAATTTTTAGCCAAACGGGAGACATTCTCCCGGGCGGTACCGGAATCTACGAGCACTTCCACTGTTCCTTTACCTTGTTTTTGTATAGCCTGTCTGGCTAACATGGTAGGCTGTGGGCAGGAAAGCCCACGGGCATCTACTAACTTAATATCAATCATAATCTAACCTCCTAAACCTTTGCTTCTCGCATCGTTAAACCAATAACGGCACAAATGACAATTCCGGCGATTACTATAAACGGCCCATATACACCAGGACCAGATGTGGAGCTGGCCATGCTATAGGTATGAGCAACACCAGCACCAACTAACATACCGCTAACAAACATAGCTGAGTCGGCGTCCCCTTCACCACTCAGGAAAAGCTGTCGTCCTGGACAACCTCCTGCCAGGGTAAACGCTAAGCCTGCTAATACCATGCCTCCAAAATTCCACAACATATTAGTATGAGCCACGGGCTGTTTCTCGAATCCGGGATTAAACTGTCCCAGTATTATGTTGGTGATAAACGCAGCCACGATTAATGCTAGAACTCCATAAATTAGACGGGAATCACGTAGGAGAATGGCATCACGCACAGCACCAACAGTGCAGAATCGACTCCGCTGGGCAAGAAAACCTATAAAGAGTCCAACAACTAGAGAAATAATAAGTGCGGCATGCTGACTACCAGGACCTGTTGTAGAAAAGAATATAGGTCCAGCTAGTTTCCCTTCCGCATCCCGCCCAAATTGCGGCTCCGCAATCAGGAGAACGAGCAACACCACCATAATGATCGGCATCACCCAGCCAACGGCTTTTGGTGCCGGGTGGCTACGGCCAAGGCTGAACCCCATGCGCAGGAAGACAATACCCATTCCTATGCCACCTACCAGGCCGAGGATACCGAAAATAGCGTTCCAGTCCCCACCGGCAAGCCTTAGATAGGCACGCCACGGACATCCAAGAAAAACCAGGGCTCCAAAAACGGCAAACATGCCGAGTAGAAAACGTACCGGCGGTGCAGACCCAGTGCGTGGCTTAAACTCTTTGAAAGCAAGTGCTGCTCCTAAAGAGCCCAGAACAAAGCCAATTATTTCAGGGCGGATATACTGTACTACTCCAGCCCGGTGTAAGCCCAATGCTCCGGCAATATCCCGAGTGAAGCAGACAACACAGACTCCCATATTACCGGGATTACCCAGAAACACGAGTACAGGGGCCAGTATACCTACAGCTACTCCGGTGACAATTGGTCCCCAGCGGGACGTAAGAAAGCGAAAAATCGAAGACATCAAAAAGCTCCTTTCATCATAATTTCGTCCGGCTACACGGAGAAACCTATAACGAAGGAGCTCGTAGGTTACTGAATTGAAGATGCTACGGAGGCAACGCTATGGGCCTTCCGATCGGTACGATAATAACAATACGGCACGCGCACTGCACTGGAACAGAATCAAATTCAGCGGTACAGCATTATCATAGCGTCACCTCCTTTCTTAACAATTTGGATTGGTAGGCAACCGATATACATTATACAAAAAGAGGAATATCATGTTCAACGTCATCGAAGTCATCCCATTCAACTAACCTTCAAAATATTGAATTGGAGACAAGCAACTGTTGTAAAGCCGGAATCAGTCCCTTCTTCTCGAACAAGAGTTCGGGAACTGTCCCGAATGGCCCACTAAGGGAGATGATACCTAGAACCTTTCGCAATCGTCGCCGTCTGTTTTCAGAAAGAGTCTTTTCTATAACCTTTCCGTGGTTTCCTCAGAAATCCGGCTGACTTCAGTCAACTGTATTCTGCTCTTCAAATAAACAGCTGATGCTAGCCTTCCGGCAACTTCTGACAGGAATTATATTTAGAGAGTTATTAGCAGAAGACACTTCAGTTTACCGCGAATACAGAATAACAAATGTAATTTTTTTATTTTTACCTAGGCAGGTTGTCGCTGATGGCTTCAACCTAGCTTTGTCTCCTCAACCTGGGCAGGTAGTCGTCTAGCTTTATGGAGCGGGAGACGGGACTCGAACCCGCGACAACCTGCTTGGAAGGCAGGGACTCTGCCAGCTGAGTTACTCCCGCATCTGAATTTGTAAAATTTTTGTGAATAAATCACAAAACGTCTTTTAGAAGAGTTTAACAAATCTAAAGTATCAGGGTCAAGCGACTTCACTGATTTCTTGTTGACAGTGGTACCTGGGTAAGCTAGAATTAAGGTTGTCGGTTGATGAACGGAGGAGGTCTTATTATGGTAGAGATGGTTATTGATAGTATACGGGTTAGCCTGATGAATTATCAGCGTGTTGTTATTTTAAAAGAGAAAATGGCGGACCGTTACCTACCTATCTGGATTGGTCCTAATGAAGCAGATGCTATTGCGGTAAAACTGCAGGGAGTTAATGTCCAGAGACCTCTGACGCATGATTTATTACGCTCAGTAATAGATACTCTCGGGGCTAAAGTTAATTTTATAACTGTCAATGACCTTAAAAATGACACCTTTTTTGCTAAGATCACTCTTGATGTTAATGGTGGTCAACTGGAGGTCGACTCTCGGCCCAGTGATGCCCTGGCTCTGGCAGTAAGAGTCGAAGCACCTATCTATGTTGATGATTCGGTCCTGGATAAAGCCGGTATTATGCTTGACAAGGAGACGGGTAAACCTGTGTTTGATGATAGTGAGAAGATTGACAAAGAAGGGAAGAAGGTTAGCGACGAAGAGTTAAAGAAACTGTCAGCTTTTCGTGATTTCATTGATACCCTTGATTGGGAGGACTTTGATAAGCGAAAATCCTGATACATGAATTTATCTAACATTTATCAATTATTTAAAAAACCCACGATTATTCGTAGGGTTTTTTAAATAATGAGAGTAAGTTCGACAAGTATATTGGGCTTTTTAGTATAAGGGTTTGAGTTAAGAGAGTAATTAGTACCCTTTTGTCAACAATGTATTAGACCCAAAAAGGTATAAACACTTAGGTTAAATTACTTAATTGAACTTGACCTGAACCGATAGATTTGGTATGCTTCTAAAGTCATGAGCAGGTGGGCAGCGGCGTTGAGGTTTGTCGGCGTGGGGTGGTATATAGGGAGTTGTATTGTCTTAGGTATATTTGGCGGTCTCTGGCTTGATAAGAAGTTTAATACCAGACCTCTTCTTGTGATCATTGGTTTAATATTAGGTCTAGTGGTCGCCTTTTATGGTGTATACCGGATGTTGCTACCCCTTATTAAGAACAAGCAGAATAAGGAGGATAGTTAGTGCCTAAACGGCGTCTTCTAGGCTGTTCATTTCCGGTAGCAATTATCCTTATCATCATTGTTCTTGCTCTGTTTATCATTGGTCTTCTCATCGGGCCCCTCGGGAGGAGTATAGTAGGTGATGTGGGGCTACCGGACTGGCTAACTGTTGCCCAGCCACACCCCGAACTACCAGCTGAGGAAGTCTTCAATGTACTTGGCTTTCCCATCACCAATAGTATTGTTGCCGCCTGGCTTACTATTATTGTCCTGGTAGTCTTTTCTAATGCTGTTACCCGTCGGATGAAGCTTATCCCGAGCCGACTGCAAGCGGTTCTTGAATCCCTGCTTGGCTGGCTATATGACTTCTGTTGCAGTGCGGCTGGTGAGAAGAACGGACGTCGCTTCTTTCCGCTGGTAACTACTATCTTTCTCTTTGTCGCTTTTAATGCCTGGCTTGGTCTTCTGCCCGGTTTTGGCTCAATAATCATACATACCGCCGAAGGTGAAGTACACCTGCTCAGACCAGCTAATACTGATATTAACACACCATTAGCCATAGCATTGATGTCTGTTTTACTGACTCAATACTTCGGTTTCAGAACACTTGGTCGTCGTTATGTGGCTAAATTTGCTAATGTTGGTACCTTTTTTCGGGGCGCCGGTCAGATTATCAAAGGCAAAGTAGGTTCCGGTTTTAATAATATGTTCACCGGTGTCATTGAAATTTTTGTTGGTTTTTTAGAGTTTCTGAGTGAACTAATCCATATTGTTAGCTTCACTTTCCGTCTTTTTGGTAATATGACGGCTGGTGAAATACTAATATTAGTGGCTGTTTTTCTTATTCCGTGGTTGTTTGCCCTGCCATTCTACGGGCTTGAGCTTCTTATCGGCTTTCTCCAGGCTCTTATTTTTGGCGGGCTGACTCTTGTATTCCTAACTCTTGCCGTGAGTTCTCACGATGAGCACGAAGCTTAACATAAAATTGAAAAAAGGAGGTAGTTAATGACACCGGATGTTATCAGAATGCTGGCGGTGGGGATGATTGGGAGCCTGGGATTACTGGGACCGGCACTGGCACTCGGCTTGATCGGCTATTCTGCCCTGACCGGACTGGCGCGTAATCCGGAGGCGAGGGGTCCCATTTTCACCAATATGATATTGGTTGCTGGTCTCACTGAGGCTATCGGGGTTTATGCCTTGATTATAGCCATTATCCTGGCCATGATTGTTTAGAAGTTTAAGGAAAGAATGGGAGGAGTAGCGATGGAACAACAAGGTTTGCCTATTTCTATAGTAATCCTCATATTAGGAGTACTTTTAGGAGCGATATCTCTGGTTGGATTAATTACGGCGTTAGTACTTTCAGCTTAAGCCGAGAGAGGGGTCTGAAGAATGGAAGGCATCGGAAGCCTTGGTATAAACTTGTCAACTCTGCTAGCACAAATTGTGAATTTTATAATTCTCTTTGGGCTGCTCTACCTGGTTGCCTATAAACCAATTATGAGGATGCTTGATGAACGTTCCAAAAGGGTCAAGGAGAGTATGGAGCGGGTAGAATATATTAAGGAGCAGGCAGCTCGTGCTGAAGAAGAAGCTAAAAAGCAAATTGAGGCCGCCAGTAAAGAGGGGCTGGAGGTAGTAGCCCGTGCTATGCGCACTGGTGAAGAAGTCAGGCAGCGATCGGAGCAAGAAGCCAGACAGGAGGCTGAAGACCTTATTGCCCGGGCACAGGCAGAAATACAGAGAGAAAGGGATGAGGCTATCAGTGAGTTGCGGAAGGAATTTGCCGACCTGACTATATTGGCAGCAGAGAAAGTAATTGACCGCTCTCTGGACAAGGAAGCACACCGTCAGCTTATTGATAAAACACTAGAAGCAAGTACAATTCTGAAGAAAAACTAGATATACTGGTAAATTTTGTACGGCAGCCAGAGAGGTTAACCTGTTATTGTATAAAGTGTAACGAGGAAAGCTTAGATACCAGGAAGGGAGATATTGTGGCGAAACGGGCTTATGCCAGACGCTATTCACAGGCAGTGTTTGGGATTGCTGTGGAGAGGCAAGAATTAGATAGG
>CAYOHA010000116.1:0-8088 GCA_964403625.1 uncultured Dehalococcoidales bacterium
CAGCGGTTTCCTAAACCGCGAGTCGGGCGTTCGAGTCGCCCCAGGGGTACCACTTAAGATAATACCCTGACTGATATTATTTACCATCAATTGACTGCAGGGAACCAATCGCTAATATTCCAAGAAAAATCGGTATTATACCAGTCAAAGGCAGGGTCAATATTGTGCCTGCGGAGTGTGTCTCCATTAAAAATTTATCTGCTTTTTCATCCCCCGAGTGAGGTAATAGAAAAAGTGAGGAAGTCAGAGGTCTGCTGCGGTCTTAAAGATGATTTTATGACACCAGTACCCCTGTTACTAACTGTTTAGTCCTCGGTCGGTTTGACATAGCAAATGACATATGGGATACTAAGGATGCTCCAGGTAATTAGAGCAGTGGTGATAGGCTACCGAAGCAGCAACTGAGTAAGTCACCCGAAAAGAATCTAGCATCCAAGTAAGTTTACTGAAAGGAAGCCAAGTAACTTAGTAGGACCTAACTGAAAGGGAGCTATAGGTAAAGTATCCGGGGTGTAAAAGTTACCTGGGGCGTTTTTTTATCTCCAATTAATCATCTGATCGAGGCTTTTCAAGCTCAGGGACACCGATAAAAGGTAGGTTTCGGTATTCCTCTTTATAGTCCAGCCCATAACCAACAACGAACTCTTCGCGTACTACAAAGCCCACGTAATTGAGTGGAATATCCACGATACGATGCGTCCTTTTATCCAACAGAGTACATACTGCTAGACTGGCAGGTTTTCTTGATTGTAGATTATTTAGTATGGAAATGAGAGTCATACCCGTATCGATAATGTCCTCGACCACGATGACGTGTCTATCAGCGATGTTTAAATCCAGATCCTTGGTTATCTTAAATGAAGAATGATTACTGCCACTGTAATACGATATTGTCATAAGGTCGATATCAAGCGGAATCGTTATCTGCCGAATCAAGTCCGCCATAAAGCAGATAAAACCTCTCTGTACTCCAATCATAATAGGATGACGTCCGGTATAGTCTTTAGAAATCTGTTTAGCCAGTGCCTGCACCTTTTCCTCAATTTGAGTAGAGGAATACAATACCCGGCTGATACCACGAGCTCGAGTATGGGCTAATGGCCCGCAGCCATATCTTGCCAGTAAATTAGCATACTCGCTCTTGTGAAGTAACATTATTTTAACTTCGGGATATAGCTGCCTGAGAAGGCGTAACTTACGGTTCTTTTTAGTCACCAGACTCTGCTTAAGGGTTGTCACTTCTATATAAAGGTCCAGACCAGGTAGATAGAAGTCGGGAGTAAACATTTCAGTAATTCTGTCTCCTTCCCAAGTCAATGGGAAAGACTTTGGCTCGTAAACCCACTCGACATTATAAAAGTTAAGTATTCGGGCAAACTCCTCCTCACTGGGATTAGCGAAGGTCACCGACTGAGCCTGACGGAGTGGTACCGTGTGAGTCACACTATCCTGGTGTTGTTGACTCTGGCCAAATGCTATCGAAGCCAGGTTTGCCATAGTGATGACGAAGCTGATATCCTGATTGGTAAAATCATAACGCTGTTTGGCGTACACTCTAATACTGCCCACAGGCGAGTCTCCTAACATTACAGGTACGCCGAGTATGGAAACAATGCCTGCCTGGGCGGCTATTTCAGGATATTGGATACGCCCATCTCTAGCTGCATCAGCTATGACAACCGGCTGACCGGTGATAATTTCAGACAGACTCTTGTCAACGTCCAGGACTCCTTTTCGCAGGTAGAACTGAGGCAACGCCCAAGAAGACGCATGAATTAGTTTTTTCCTGGTAGTGTCAAGGAGAACAAGCGAAGCGCCAGCTGACAGAGACCTGGCAGTACCTCTGACGATAGTGTCTAGCTTCTCCTTTAAGGAGACATTGGAGTTTACCGATGCCACCACAACTACCGCCCGACGAACAGCCTTATAGCACAACTTTTCTTTAGTTGAAGACAATATTGTTCACCTGTTTTAATTGTAGGTAATGTCAGGTTTTACTGTCAATCGAGAGAATAAACGTGACTGCATGTAAGAGTAAGACTTTCCTGGTATGAATCTAAACATATTGGTTGCTGTTGCAGTGAGTCCGTGTGTAGCTTATTTTTTACCGACAGCATAGAAGATGGGCATGAATATTAAACGTTCTCCGGTCTCAAGAGCCTGTTTCTCCAGCTTCTTGTAGCCTTCCAGCGTTTCTACATCGCTTGTATCTCCTATAGTCCTTTCAATGAGTTGCCACTCCTCTTCAAATTCAGCAGCAATCTGCTCCTGATTCCATAATGAAGCGATAACACCGATCTCACTGCTAAGTCCAGCTTCGTTAAAAAGCTTCCTTAGTTGCCTTCCGATACAGGGGTTAGCTCCTGCCTTGCTTAAAGCTTTACTCATTAATTCTGTGATTGGCAGGTCCGGGGGATAATCGATTCGCCCTCCATAGTCAGGCTCAGAGGTGTTAAGGATGATGCCGCCTTTCTTCACTACCCGTGTCATTTCCCGTACAACCTGAGCTGGTTCCTGTACCCACAGTAACAAGAAGTTGCAGACTACCAGGTCAAACTGTCCTTCACTAAACGGTAACTGGTGGGCATCACCGATTGCCCATTCAACCCGGCTAATTTTTTTTTCAGCCCACTCAATCATAGCAGGATCTATATCCAGCCCAACCACTTTTCCCTTAGTATGTTGAGCAATCTCTTCAGTGATAATCCCGGTGCCACAACCAACATCTAAAATGTTCTGAGCTTGCCACAAGCCGACCTGACGATAGAGCCTAATACGCCAATCATGAGTCCAGCGAGCCTGTCGCACAAACTGTCGGTGCCATTCAGCGGTTGAAAGATACACTACCATACTTCTCTAGACAGCCGTAGACTGACTTTCCACGCATAAAAGTCCCTGGCCTTCAATGTAGAGCGGGCATCCACCTCCGCATAGCTGGAAATTTGGACATGAGCGACACTTCTCGCTAGCCCACTCACGGTTCCTGAGACCTCTGGCAGTGGGGTGGTCCCAGATGTCAGACCAGTCGTTTTCGAGAATGTTACCCAGTGAAGAATAATAGCTCTGGCAGGGAATCACATCACCGTTAGGCTCGATACACATATTATATTTAGCTGCGGTGCATCGTTTGACTCCCAACTCAAGTTGCACAGGGTCACAGATATGGTATCGAGTCGGTGTATACCAGATAAACCTTATGTTATGGTGGTTTGCTACAACGCTGATTCGAGTCAGTATTGGCTCCAACGCCTCCTCCGGAATTCCAATCCCACTTTCAGGGGCAGCACCGGTATAAATCAGCCCGTTACAAGCAAAAGTCTTGATGCCGATTTCAGCCAGAAAATTGATAGTATCTTCAATCTGTGGGGCATTCAGGGAAGTAAGAGTAGTATTGGTAATAGTATACAGATCGGCCTTAAGGGCGTTCTTGATTCCCTGGATAGTCTCCGACCATGCCGTGGCTCCAACCATTTTGTTATGAATTATCTCGTCGTGCGACTCAAGCGTTATCTGCACATGGTCCAGTCCGGCAGCGATAAGGTCTTCCAGGTATTTCTGCTGACTCAGGCGTCGACCGTTAGTAAGCAGTCCAGTAACAATGCCAATATCTTCAGCATGGGTAATAAGTTCTGGCAAGTCATCCCTTAAAGTAGGTTCACCGCCGGTAAAACAGATGTGCGGTATGCCGATATCCCACAATTTTTCAATAACCTGACACCATTGTGTTGTATCCATTTCAGACACTCTCCGGTCGCGTCCGACATAGCAGTGCAGGCATTCGTTATTGCATCGGTAGGTGAGTGCCAGGTCCATACGATAGGGTGCAGAAGTAGGAGTAGTGAATGGCTCGATACGCTTCACACCGAGAAAAGAAATCGGACAGACATCATCTCCATGGGTCAGGATATCAATAGTGTCTCTGATATGTACGAAGTCTTGCCGTGCCTGCTTTTCTGTAACCCGGTAACGTTTACGTATCTCCTTGACTATGCTGTTACTATCATAACCCTCGATAAGCAGTTTGATATACTCTACTGCAGTCTGGTTGACGTGCAGTACCCTGGAAGCATTGATTACCAGAATACCTTCACCATTTTCCTCCACACGGAGGTGTAGACGATAGTGTTCACCGGCACTAACGCCGCTACGTTGATGGTAAATGCCTTTACCCACTGGCCTATACTTGGACATTGAGGGAATAATAAATCGCTTTACATGTTGAAATTTACTCATCCTTAAACCTTTTTACCTCTATCGTCCCCCCCCGGCGCAAGCGCAGGCACAGCCAGCACAGGCGCAAGCACAGGCACAACTTCTACCACTGCTACTCCAACTACTCGACCTTGAAGTAACCGGTTCAGGGTTGGTCTGTCTGGATACAGATTTTATCAAATTTGTAGGATAAGGCGTAATCAAGCGAATCAGATTCGTAAAGACTTGACCTATACCATGAGTAGAGCCTAAATTAGTCAAAGCGTCTCCAGTTGCTGTACCCGATGACATTTCTGGAAATGATGAATAACCTACCAATGCCCAGAACCATGGCATGAGATTTAAGTGTTGCGATTCCGGATTGAGGGCTATCTTTTTCTCAAAATCATCATCCAACATAGCCCATTCGAGGTTCTTAGCTATAACTTCGGGTGTACCAGCACTAGCCACCTCTTGTAGTGCCTGAGTAACAATATCCTTATAATAAGCAGCAGTCGGCTTGGCCGCAAATCCTTTCATCTTACGTTGTAGAGACTGTATCAAGTTGACCAGTAGCTTTTCCAATTCGCTCTGTACAAGGAGACCAGAGTCATCTATTGCCTTCACGAAAGCAGCTTCATAATCCGTAACGGTTGATATTTCTGATTTATATTCTACCGGCCGAACAACTTCAGTGTAGGAGCCATCTGGAGCAAAAACAAACTCCCTGGGCGGCTGTGAGCCATCAATGCTAGGCAAATTCTCCTCCAATACCTTCAGCTTCAACGGACTGGTACTTACCACCCGGACCAGTCCTTTCTGTACAACACTAAACAGGATCATTGAAAGCACCCTTGGCAGCGGTGTCTCAGTAATAATGGCAGCTTCAACCGGGTTTAGCCCATATTTAACCTCGACACCCTCGACCTTCATCTCCGGTGGCAGGTATATCATCTTTCTCCGAGCACTAAAAATAAGGCGGGATACAATACTAATCACAAAAAATCCAACGATCGCCAGGAATGGTATCACTTCCCAAAGGAAACCACCATCACTCGTACTTGTTGTACCCGATGAAGTCGTAGCTGCAAAGACCACATCAACATACTTTCTAGGAAATGAAACACCGAACGTATATTGACTGTCCGGACTAGCTCTAGAATCTATCCATGTCATTACCCAAGTATCACCCTCCTGCCTTACCTCCGTGAACTGGTTCTCATGGTATCTGGTTTCGTCTGGTCCGACCCCTGGCGGAAAATAGACACTGACCTTCAGATAAGTACTTCCGTGAGTGTATTCACTCCCAAACCAGGTCGGGCTGAACTCGACACTAGCATACTCACTATCGTCAGTATCGGGATAGACCATCCGCCGACTAATAGTTTTAATATGAAGTGTCCCAGTACTGCCTGCCGGAATGGCATGTGAGTCTAGATAGACAGCAAAACCGTAGGTAACGTAAGGTGAACTACGTATGTTGGTAATCGTATAACCGTCTATATCAGCAGTTACGTCTGAGAGATTAAAATATTCATTGGGCATGCCAATGTCGACTACATCAATGGCTTTTGCTCCTTTATCGACAGAAAAGGTTATCCAGTACTCTATATTGGCCGAGCCGTCCTTTTTAACATGGACATCGACGATATTGCGGTCTACAGTAAAACTATAGTCCGCGGCTTTAGCTACTCCTGCCGACGTAACTGAAGTGAATATAACTATCAATAGCAGTGCTAAAATCGCTCTTATAACTTTATATTTCCGTATTATAGCCGTCCCGGTTTCTCCTTAACTAATTTTTACGTAGCAGGTTTGAACTTGGGCAGCGTGATTTCTGGTGTAACATCTTCAAAAACTACCTCTACCGGCATGTCGATATAAACATTATCAGGCTTGCACCCGATGACATTGGAAGTATAACGTGTCCCCTCCTCCGTTTCGATAATAGCCACAACATAGGGTGCATCTTTAGCAAAGCCAGGATGATTAGCCCGGCGAACAATGACAAAACTATATACTTTTCCTTTCCCACTGAGCTTGACCCATTCGGATTCCAAATGCTGGCAGTGAGGGCACATTGGACTCGGTGGATAGTATATTTTACCGCACTGAAGGCACTTCTGGACACGGAACTCATGTTGTTTAGTATAGTCCCAGAAAGGCTTATTCTCTTCATCTATGCCAGGTAAAGGTTTGTTATATCCCTGATTCCTTACATTCATTTAACTATCTCCTTAATATAACGGTGCCGTGGGTTTGTAGAATGCCACCATTACCACTCACCAGAATATGATGTAAATCCTTCACTTGTCGTTCACCGCACTGTCCCCTTAATTGCATCACGCCTTCGGTGAGAGGAGTGAATCCCATATAGTAGACCTCGGAGAGTAACCCACCAGAAGTATTCACGGGGAACTCGCCTCCCGGTCCGGTGTGTCCGTTTTTGAAAAAGTCTTTCGCTTCGCCCGGCTTATAGAAACCGTAACTCTGCATCGTTAATTCTACTGTATAGGTAAAGCAATCATAGATTTCACAGGCATCGATATCGGAAAGTTTGATACCTGCCATTCTCAAAGCCATTTCTCCGGATTTTTTAGCTCCGGTAGGGCCAGCCATATGGGTTGATTGTTCTATATCTGCTGTATGGTGACTCTGTCCGACACCGGCGATGAATACCGGCGGCTGTTTCAAGTCCTTAGCCCGTTCGGTCGTAGTGACAATATAAGCACGACCGCCATCGCTGACCAAGCAGCAATCAGCACGCCGGAAAGGCTCGGCGACCCAGGGTTCCGCCAGGTAGTCCTCCTTGGTCATTGGTTTATCATAAAAAGTAGCCCGGGGATTAAGGTTTGCCCACTTACGCTGGGCCATTGCAATCTCAGCCCAGGTATCCGGACCCGTACCGAACTCATACATGGCTCTGCGAGCCGCCATCGCGTATTCCATATTTGCTCCAAACATTCCGTAGGCTGGGCCAGGGCTGTGAAAAACACCGCCACCTCCCATCATAGGAAATCTGCCGGATTTTCCATTCGTTCCATAAAGGCACAACACATAGTTCGCTTGCCCGGTGACCACAGCTAACATTGCATGGGCGGTGATGCAGGGAGCAGAAGCCCCCATTACATCTTCGTTAGCTAATAATTTGAGATTATCGAATCCAAGCTTTGCGGCTACAGTATATGATTGTTGTCCTATCGTCGGCTGAATTAGCAGACCATCAATATCGTCTTTTGTTAACCCAGCGTCTTCGATGGCAGCTTTGGCAGCCTCCTGCGCAAAACTCAGGCTACTTCTGCCTGGCACTGTCCCCTGTTGTTCAGTATATCCTACTCCTACAATCGCCGCCTTGTCCTTAAAATCGCGTAAATCCATTCACTAAAACCTCCATATATTTAGTGGACTATTTGTTTTATTATATAAAAAAATGGTTGATGACTCCAGTTTACCGTACCGTTAATGGGATAATACTTGTCGGTCTTCATAAAGAGAAGTATAATTGGCGTAACGAATAGGGCTTCTTTCTGCATAAGAAAAACTGATGATAGTATTCTTTATCACATAGGATAATAAGTAACAAGCTCAGGATACATATGATAAGTGTAGTGATTCCAGCCTTTAACGAAGAGACCATCCTTCACAATTGTCTCGAGTCATTACTAAATCAAGATTACCAAAGCGAATATGAAATTATAGTTGTCGATAATGGCAGCACAGATAATACCGGCAAAGTTGCCGGCAAATATGGTGCTAGAGTTATCGTCTGCCTAAAAAAGGGTGTAGTATATGCTCGGCAGTCGGGAGCCTTCTCAGCCTCGGGTGAAATCATTGTACAGGCCCATGCTGATACAATATATCCTCAAGACTGGTTATCCAGAATAGCCAGACATTTTG
>CAYOHA010000117.1:0-8010 GCA_964403625.1 uncultured Dehalococcoidales bacterium
AATCACCTGGTAAACATCTATGGCATAGATACTCTGGAGACAGGCAGTATGATTTCCTGGGCAATGGAACTTTTCGAAAATGGCATTCTAACTAAAAAGGATACCGACGGCATAGACCTGAGGTTTGGTAATGATGAAGCTGTTATTGAGATGATACATCGTATTGCCCGCCGTGAAGGGTTGGGCGATATCCTTGCTGAAGGACCATTAAGAGCGGCAGAAAAGATAGGTAAGGACTCATACAAATACCTGGTGCAGGTAAAAGGTATGAGCAACCTTAACTCTGACGAGAGAGCAACGCCAGCCCTGGCGCTTAATGTCGCTGTTGCCTCAAGAGGTTCCGACCACCTCAGAGGCCGTCCGGCTATTGACCTTTACGGTCTGCCCGAGCCGGTTCTGAGAAAAATATACAGTCAGCCGGTTCCTTACGATGGACCACTAACCTCTCACTGGCAGGACTATGAGGGTAAACCGTGGATGGTAAGATGGCAAGAGACCTGCTTTGCGGCCGTGGATTGCCTTGGTATCTGCAAGTACCACACCCTGTTCCTTGGACCCAATCTCCCAAATTTTGATGAGTGGTCCAGATTGATATATTTAAATACCGGGCTAGAAATGTCACCTCTTGATATCTGGAATGCCGGCGACCGTGCTTATATTATTGAAAGGCTTTTCAATATCAGGGAAGGACTGACCAGGAAGGACGACTGGTTGAGCGACCGATACTTCGACGAACCTACTACACGGGGTACACCAGCAGCTATTGGTAAGACGATAGATAGAGAAAAGTTCAAGAAGATGATAGACGAATACTACGAGTATCACGGCTGGGATGAGAACGGTGTTCCCAAACCGGAGACCCTGAAGAAGCTGGGCATAGATAAAGAACCATCTCATATGCTCTAGCATCGGTAACAAAAATTTAAGAAGGAAATTTAATAGCCAAACTTCTCATGATAGATTAAGAGAAATGTACCTGTGGTTCACCACTAATTGTGATTAGGGTGCTTTAATTATCTTGTCTTTTTCATCAAATGTATACACGCCGTTTGAATAAGTTCTTTATTATAAATTTCTTCTCTGATCAGCAATCAATAGGATTCTATTATATCAATCAGTATTGAAAGTGGTCTTGACTATCGAATAGTAGCTAACCTATACAATATATATTAAGTCACTTGATTTATATAATATAAATAACTTATCATATAGTATTGATGTTTTGTAAGAGTAGCTAGCCTAATAACTATTTGACGTAGAGACGACTATTCAATGATAAAGGGGAGGGCATGGCTTTAAACAGGAGGATTGCTCATATTGACCTCAACAAAGGTAAAGTCAATTTGAGTACTGTTCCTATTGATATTAGGAAAAAATATATTGGAGGAAGAGGGTTAAACAACTACCTGGCATACAAATACTTAAAAGAGAAGATTGAACCCTTAAGCTCCGATAATATAGTAGTGGTCGGTGCTGGTCTTCTCGGTGGTACGTGAGTCTCTGCCTCAGGCTGGACATATCTAACGTCTATATCACCCCTTACCGGATACCTGGGCAACACCAGTTTGGGTGGATTTTTTGCTCCTGAGCTACGTTGGGCAGGATTCGACCACCTAGTGATTAAAGGAAAAGCTTCAAAGCCTATTTATCTTTTCATACATGATGGGAAAATAGAGATTCGGGATGCTTCTTCAATATGGGGAAAAACTGTTCAGGAGTCCCAGGAAGTCCTAAGGCAAGAACTTGGTGATGAAAGAGTCCAGATCCTTTGCATTGGACCGGCTGGGGAAAGGCTGGTCAGGTTTGCCAATGTAATGAACCGTCATATGGATGCGGGGGCAGGGATAGGTATCGGCGCTGTTTTGGGTTCAAAGAACCTTAAAGCCATCGTTGTCAGGAGCACTATGGGCATTGAGATAAAATTCCCCAAAGAAGCCATTGATTACGATAGACAAGCCGTCCGTCGTATTTGTTCCACCAATTATGGCAAGTTGATGCAACGCTGGGGCTCGATTTTTCTCCAGGGATTCACCAACGGCATGGATTTAACTCATATGTATAACTTTCAACATAATAAAATAGCTGAAAGCAAGAAGATCGCTGTCGAGAACATTGATGAATACGCCTTTGGAATGGATACTTGCTTCGGTTGCCAACTACATTGCCGGTACCGCTACATAATTGATAAGGGACCCTATGAAGGGGTTTATGCCCAAGGACCAGGTTATGAAAGCCAGATAGCTTGGAGTACTGAAGTAGGCTGTCGGAATGTGAATACGATCTTGACAGGTAACTATCTGGCAAATTCATACGGATTTGATATCTTAGAGGCCAGGAGCCTTATCTCTTGGGTTATGAGACTTTATGAGAAGGGAATTCTGAGTGACAAAGATACCGACGGGCTGAGTTTAAAGTTCGGAAATGATGAAGCCGTTATCGAGATGATACACCGTATTGGAAGGAGGGAGGGGCTAGGGGATATTTTAGCCGGAGGAGCTCTATACGCCGCTCAGAAGATTGGGAAAGACTCAGAGAAATACCTTGTCAATATAAAGGGGTTATCTTGCCTAAATCCAGATGAGAAGTCCATAACTGATATCACGTTGATTAACGCCACATCTCCATCAAGTCCGGAACTCCTTTGTTTCAGGCCTTCTACGGATCTTTTCATGCTTCCAGAATCAATGCTGAGAGAATGCCATGATAAACCTTATCCTGACGGTACTTCCAATTCCGCTGATTACTGTGACAATGATGATAAGCCCCAGCAGGTATTCTGGTATGAGTTACTTTATATGGCTGCGGACATGATTGGCATGTGCAAATACTACACTGTCTACCTTAGCCTTGATATGCCATCCTTCGAAGAGTTCTCAAAGATGCTCTATCTTAATGCCGGCCTTGAACTCTCCGCTGAGCAAATCCGGCAATGTGCTAAAAGGGCGTATACCCTAGAAAGGCTTATGAAACTCCGTGAGGGGGCAGCTGGAAAAGATGACCAGCTACTTGCCAGCTTTTTTAACGAACTTGCTATGGCTAGGTCAAGCAAGGACCTTGGTAATACGCTTAATCGGGAGACGTTCTCATTAATGTTACACGAATATTATAGAATTCACGACTGGGATAGGGACGGAATTCCGAAACCTGAGACATTAAAGGAATTAGGATTGGATACAGAATCCATCGGTAAACTCTGAATAAGATTTGTTAATATAAGATGGGTGAAGAGCAAATAAACCCGGTAATTAATAGTAGATTTTTTAAACCTCAGAAGGAATGGGGATGGCAGGTCGCCCTTTATCTCTACCTGGCTGGTGTGGGGTCTGGTGCTCTGGTTATCGGCCTGTTTATGGACTGGCTTGGATACTCCCCCTACTCATTAAGAGTGATACTACTATGGGGCTCCATTCCGGTTGCTATTGGTGCCCTCTTTCTCGTCTTGAAGCTGGGTATAAGAAAGAGGTTTCTAAATACTATTTTTAACCCGAGAACTTCCTGGTTATCACGAGGGTTTTATATATTATCTGTATGTATCATTGCCGGGATGGTGATTTTAGGTATTTCTATTCTCCCTATTCTGGGGATAAGCATCAGTAGTTGGTCAACTTTACTACTGGTACTTGATACTATCGGCATAATTTTTGCTCTAGCAACAGCGATTTATACTGGGATTTTGATACAGTCAGTCAAATATGTCTCTTTCTGGAATACGTCACTACTGCCTATCCTTTTTACTATTTCGGCACTATCCACAGGAGCTATAGCAACTGTTATGTCAACGTATATGTATGATTTATTAATATATTCTGAAGGATATTCTTCTCATATGACACATATGTTACTAAATATTGAACAGGTACTTCTTCTTATCGAAGCCATCGTGCTTAGCTTGTATTTATACTCAAGATATAACGCAAAAGGACAGGGGAGGAGTTCTGTCCGTCTATTACTATCTGGAAAGCTGCGATTTGTCTTCTGGTTGGGTATTGTTGGTTCCGGCTTGTTAGTTCCAGTTATCCTTGAAAGTATTTATTCAAGATCGCCCGAGAATATCCCCCTGTTATTTATCACCGGAGCTTTCATATTAGTAGGTGGTTTTTTTCTCAGGTTTGGCATCATTTACGCCGGAATAAAGGATCAGACTCCTTTGCACAAGCTGATTGAGTTTCAATATTACATGAAAGCTCTAAAAAGGGGCGGGATGCCTGATAATCTAAAAGAGATGTTAGAACAGAGAAGTTTCTAATGCAGGAAAAGGTATTAGTCATCGACCCTGAGAAATGCACCGGTTGCCGGAAGTGCGAAATAGTCTGTTCTGTATTTCACAACGGTGTCAGCGATCCCAACCGCTCTCTGATTAAAGTGATAAAATGGGAACATATTGGACTCTATCTACCAGTAACTTGTATGAGCTGCGAAAGGCCTTTCTGCACCGAGGTGTGCCCGGCAAAAGCTTGTCACAGGGACCCTGAAACACGTAAGGTTCTAATTGACAAGACAAAGTGCATTGGTTGTAAGACTTGTATCCTTGCATGTCCCTTTGGAGTACCTTTCTTCGATAAGAATTTAAAAGTCTCCGTCAAGTGTGATTTCTGCGGCGGTGACCCACAGTGTGTTTCTTGCTGTGAGACCAACGCCATCGATTATATTGATGTCGAACAGGTAGGAGTAGATAAAATGAGGAAGTACTCACTTCTACTCTTTCAAGTGTCTCAAAACAAAAATTTAACGTCAGGATCTAAGAAGTTATGATGCATAAGTTGGTAATAGACTAAATAGGCTAGCATTTAGTTCACACCTGCCTCCACGTGTGGATGTGTGTCGAGAAGAGTACTACTATCTGAAATACAAACTAGGGAACATGTAAAAGGGAGAAAAACATGGAATTACCTCAGGGATATGTGGGGAATGTTGCTATCATTAACCTGGGAAAGCAGGAAGCCAAGATAGTACCTACCGAACGGTTCTTTAAGGATTATAATATTGAACCCAGGCTTTGGCTTGGAGGTGATGGCTTTATAACTAAAATCCTCTGGGAAGATATTGCCACAGCCATAGAT
The DNA here is from genome assembly GCA_964403625.1 of uncultured Dehalococcoidales bacterium. GTDB lineage: Bacteria > Chloroflexota > Dehalococcoidia > Dehalococcoidales > UBA2162 > CAYOHA01. Next base: position 5,061 of record CAYOHA010000117.1, read on the forward strand.
CCATTTAGCCCGGAGAATGAAATAATCATTGCTACTGGTCCTTGGACAGCTACCGCAGCTCCATGGGCAGGTAGAGGGATGCTTGGTTGTATTAGTCCGGAGACTGGAGGCTTTTCATCAGGCTCATTTGGGTGGCTTTTCCCTTCCACAGTAAAATTCGCTGGATTTGATATTGCGATTATAAGGGGCAAAGCAAATAAACCAGTATATGTTTTTATTGATAATGGAGAAATTATATTCAAGGACGCGTCTCATCTCTGGGGAAAGGAAACCGGTGAAACGGTTAAAATTATAAGGGATGAATTAAGAGAGCGTTATGATGGGCAGATACGTGTTTTAACTATCTCCATAGCAGGAGAAAATCTGGTAAGATACTCTCCACCGTGTGCTGATGGTACATCTTGTCCAGGTAGGTCGGGTGGGGGTGCGGTCATGGGCTCAAAGAACCTGAAGGCTATTGCGGTTCGTGGCATGGGAGAGGTCGCCTTGCATAATCCACAGGGACTGCTGGATTCATCCTATCGTATCGTCAAGACTGTCCTCAAAGAAGAACCCCTGATTAGGTTATGGCAGGAGCATGGAGCTACTACCTCTCTCTTTACCGCCTACCATTTACCACTGAATGGCGAGATGCTAGTCAAGAACAGAGAAACAGCTGATTCTCCTCATATCAAGAATGTCGGGTGCCTTAACTGTCCGAGCCCGTGTTACCATTGGATTCAGGTGAAGGAAGGCAAATATTCCGGGGTCAGGCAACTAGGCGGTCATATGACCTTCGTAACTAATTGTATTCGAGACCTAGGTATTGAAGATTTTGGCGCCTGGATTTATTACGAGAGATTGATGCAGGAACTCGGGTTAGACCCTTCTTCATTTACCTTAGCTTTCTCGTGGGCTGTCGATTGTTTTGAGAGAGGCATACTAACGACAAATGATACCGATGGACTCGTTTTGGAGCGAGGCAACGAAGACCTGATATGGGAAATAGCTAACAGAATAGCCCATCGCCGGGGTGATTTTGGTAACCTGCTTGCTGATGGCGTTGCTGAAGCTAGTCGCAGGATTGGTAGGGGTTCTGAAGATATCGCCCCACACGTCAAAGGAAAGCCATATCTGCAGAAAGACCCAAAGGTACAGGCTCTTATTTGGTCTTTAGGTGTAATGACAAATCCCCGTGGTGGTGATTGGAACCGCTGCCATAATACCTATGAACTAGCTTTTATCCCCGAAAGAAGAGACACATATCCTGAGCTTATCGGTATGAGTTGTACGGAGGCTTACCAGAAAGCCGTAGAAAAGCTGGATATGCCGGATAAGCTGAAAAAGCAGATATTTGGAGATCCACTAAAAGTAGATTCTGCTTGGGTAGGGCAAACAGAAGGTAAAGCTGCTTTCACTATTTTCTCTGAGGACAGTATGGCGGTTATTAATGCCTTAATAACCTGTATGTATAGTGGCGGCACACACTGGTTCCTCGTTGGTACTGGCCCGACTATGTGGTCAGAGGTCTTGAACAAGATAACCGGCTGGGATACCACGCCAGAAGAGTTGATGAGAGTGGGCGAAAGGATTTTCAATCTTCAGAGGTTATATAATTATAAGGTAATGGGCTGGGACTACAGAAACGATGCCTGGGCTGATAAAAGAGTCTATGAACCAGCCGAAAGTGGTGTATATCGGGGGAGAGAAATTCCTTGGGACAAGATACTGCAGGAGTATTATTCAATCCGTGGCTGGTCTAAGGAAGGAATCCCTACTAGAGCGAAGATTCGCGATTTGAAACTGGATAATCTGGTTAGCGGGCTGAAGTTACCCGATTGATATAATTACTAGTTCAAGGTTGTCACTATATCCTTTCATAAATAGGACAGCTGACTCTGCAAATGGACCATCTCAGAAACTTCGTCATGCCTAGTTTAAGGGAACATGAGCTTCCAAAAACTCACACTATTTCAGACTGTTACACCAAGCTAACTCTGTGACTAGCATATTCTTGCTTGACTGTCCTGAATATGCTTGCTATAATTAAGCTGGCTTAAGTTAAGCTAACTTAATTATTGGAGGTCGAAATGGATAGTGAGAGAATCGAAGAGTACCTGGAGGCGATTTATAAAAGACAGAAGACTGAGATGCCGGTTTCGACGTCTTCTTTAGCTAAAGACTTGGGAGTCTCATTACCAGCAGTCACTGATATGTTACGAAGGCTTGAAAACGAAGGGCTTATAGAATATGTGGCTAATAGGGGGGCTACACTTACTACTCATGGGAATGAAAAAGCCATCTTAGTAGTAAGACGGCATCGTTTGTGGGAGAGGTTTTTAACCGACATCCTCGGCATGAAATGGGACAGAGTACACAATGAAGCTTGTCGGTTGGAACATGCTACTTCACCTGAGACGGAGGAGAAGCTGGCTTCGCTTTTAGGAAATATAAATACATGCCCTCATGGTTATCCTATTCCTGATAAAAATGGAAACACAAATGAACAACAAGTTGTGCCTCTTTCAGAATTTGAACCAGGGCAGAGTGCCTGTATTGAGACTGTTGCCGAGGAGACCCCACATCTGCTGAGAGACATTGATAAGTTGGGACTAAAGCCAAAGACAGTTGTGACTGTGGAGAACAAGAATAACGATGGCTCCATTGAACTACAAACTACCGGACAAGAACGGCATTGGCTCAAGAAAGAGGTAGCTGCTCAGCTTTTAGCGAAACCAGTCTCTATTGAGGTGAAAACTCCTGAGGTGGAAGAAATCGCTATTGCAAAGCTTGATACTGGCGAATCAGGTATCGTTAAGTCATATGTGGGTGGCCGAGGGATGTTGGGGCGTTGTCTTTCTATGGGTTTTACTCCTGGCAGCCTGGTGAAGATGCTTAAGAATTTCGGCAATGGTCCCGTATTAGTTAAGGTTCATGATACAGAGGTTGCCCTTGGTCGAGGAATAGCTGA
>CAYOHA010000118.1:0-8004 GCA_964403625.1 uncultured Dehalococcoidales bacterium
CTTTGGCCAGAAACTACTGAAAGATGTCAATGGCGGGGAGTACAGCGATTCTCTGGCTGCGGTTACTACGGGTAAAGGCGCCCGGAATGCCAGGTTCGGCATTATCAACAGTCTTTTTTTCGATAGAAGGCGGGGACGTATCCGTGCTAAACAGGCTGGTAGAGGTGGTACCGGCACTGTGATGCGGGCTAAGGGACTCCGATGCATCGTTGTCCGCTCCAGTCTACCGAAGGCAAACGGAAATAACGCTATCGATAGAGAGGGTGTGCGCCAGGTAGGTAATCAATTGAAAAAAGTTGTTTCAGAGTCGGATCCCAAACAACTCCGCTTATCTTCCTGGGGGACGCCCATTTTATCTGAATATATGGACAAATTCCATATTTTCCCGATCAATAATTACCAGTATGGGCAGAGCCCTGAATCATCAAAGCTTTTTGCCGGCGTCTTCTACGAAAAGTACTTCAGTAAAAATATCCCTGATGGTTGCTACTATGGATGTAACCTTGCGTGTGCAAAAGGTGCGGAGGATGTTGAACTAACCCGGGGACCTAAAGCTGGAAGAAAGGTAGGCATTGATGGTCCTGAGTATGAAACGGTTGGTTCTGTCAGCTGTATGGGCATTTTTGATCCCCAGTTTGTAATGGAATACAACTGGTACTGCGATGAGTATAGCCTTGATACTATTTCGACGGGTGTAACCATCGGCTTTTTAATGGAATGCTTTGAGCGTGGTTTTTTAAGTGCTGAAGATATCGGTTACAAACTAACATTCGGTAATATTGAGGCTGCAGATAGACTCCTGCACGAAATAGCCGATGGCAGAGGTTTCGGTAAGATCGCCGGCCAGGGTGTAGCTAAAAGTAAGAAATGGATTGCTGAGAGGTGTGCTGCCCGGGCCGGCACTCCTAAGGATACGGTTATGACTGAGTTAAGCAAATTCGCTATGGAAGTCAAAGGGCTGGAGTTCTCAATGTATATCACCAAGGAGTCGCTCGCCCAGCAGGGCGGGTACGGCTTTGCTTTAAAGGGACCACAGCATGACGAAGCCTGGCTTATTTTTATCGACCAGGTCTACAAAGAAATACCAACCTTTGAACAGAAGGCGAATGCCCTTAAGTGGTTTCCCCTCATCCGGACCTGGTTCAACGCAACCGGACTGTGCAAGCTACCCTGGATTGACGTACGGAACCCGGAAGCAGCCAATACTCCAGAACCGGCAAAAAATGTACCCACTCTGGATTTATATGCTAAATACCTTAGTGCAACAACGGGGAGTAACAAGAAGCTGGAGGATATGCTTAATGACTCGGAAAGGCTATATATTCTGCAAAAGCTCATAAATCTGCGTCAGGGGAAAGGTACTAGGACAAATGATCAAATACCAATCAGAGCACTAGGACCGGTATATTCCAATGAATACGAGTCCCGGGCTGAGTACTATGATGGTTGGTTGCAGGAGCAACTTGGTGGGAAAGAAATACCTACCAGTCAGGAACAACGACATAAACTATTAATCGAGAAAAGGCTCGAAGCTTATCAACAACTCTGCGATATTGTCTACGAAAAGAAAGGCTTCACTTCTAACGGTATCCCAAAACATGAAACGGTAGAAAAATTCGCTTTAATGGACGAACAGGCAAGGAAATTACTTGACAAATATAGTGTATGAGACAGGAAATAATACAATATTATTAAAAAATCAATGGTACGGTCTGGGAAAATGAAAGCCTTAGTTGAGTTTCTGGGAACGCAACGGATTGTGACAAAAAGACCCAGCTTGGATATCCCGATAGCAGAAAAGACCAGAGTGATTGATGCCCTTGTCTATATCAAACAAAGGTATCCTGACCTTCCCCTAGACGACGAGACGATTATTATCACGGTAAACCAGGAGATAGCATCTCCGGACAGAATCTTGATGGCTAATGATATTATATCGTTTTTACCTCTCATCGGTGGAGGTTAGCAAAAAATTATTCGCTAAGAGGAGGTAATACTGATGGATTTTACCTATGATAATGTCGTGAGGTGGTTCAATAACTACTTTGAGTCTTTCAATAAATATGCCGGACCTCTCAAGACCGTGCCTAAGATGGAAAAGTTCTTCAGCCCGGACCTTGAATTCTGGTCGTATAATATGGCGAATGTCAAAAGACCATCCAGCCGTGAGGACTTGCTGATGACTATGGTGCACCCTGGCCTTCACGAGGAATTGACACCTCGGTATTATGTTGTCGATGAAAGACAGAAGATTGTCGTCGTACAATTCCAATTACAATTTACTGATGAACCTTCAGGAAAAGTCTGGCCTCCCAAGCAAGCCAGCGCTCACTACCACCTGATACTGGATGAGAATAATGAACTCAAGATCAAGAAAATTCTCTATTTTACCGAAGTCAGGACACCTGAAGAAACCGGAAACCTTAGGGAACTATGGCAAGAGTATCGGCAGAAAGCTCTCTCTGAAAGAAAGACATAGCCTGCGCTTTTATTAGCTACAATCATAGAATGTCGGCACGAATAGCGATATAATAATCAAGTCTATTAGTGTTAAAGGAGGTACCCAATGAAGAGTCTGCCTTCATTAATCATTGATGCGTATTCCCATATTTCACCGCCAAAATATAACGAGATTATCCGAAAGCAATTCCCGGAAGTCTATAGCCAGATACTGGCAAACTCACATCCTATGTATGACCTGGATGCTAGATTCAGAATAATGGACATTTATGAGGGAATAGTTCAGGTGCTGACCGTCGGACCGGTCCCGCCTATCGAAGAATTTGCCGATTCAGAAAAATCAGTAGAATTGGCAAAAATGGCAAATGACGAGATGGCGGAGTTAGTCCTCAAATATCGGGACAGGTTCGTCGCTGCCATAGCGCTGCTCCCGATGAATAATGTTGACGCTACCATGCAGGAGATAGACCGGGCTATTGTTGACCTGGGATTCCGGGGTATATACATGCACAGTAATATTAACGGTAAGCCCCTGGATTCCCCGGAATTTTTACCGATTTATGAAAAGATGGCTAGATACAACCTGCCGATATATATTCATCCGTGGAGGAGTGATAGTTTCACCGATTATCCGGGTGAAGGCCGGTCAAAGTATATGATTGCCAGTGTTTTTGGCTGGCCTTATGAGACAACGGCGGCAATGACCCGTCTGGTATTCAGTGGTATTCTGGAGAAATACCCTAATTTAAAGGTTGTTACTCACCACTGCGGAGGGATGGTCCCTTACTATGCACAGAGGATATTCCAGCACTACGGGCAGCAGAGTATGAGTTCTCGTGGCAGAGTGGCATTCCGTGAGTTAAGTAAAACTCCTCTTGAATATTACCGTATGTTCTATAACGACACTGCGATTCACGGCAACCCTTCAGCATTAATGTGTGCCTATGACTTGTGTGGTGCCGACCATCTAGTATTCGGTGCTGACATGCCTTTGGGTGACCATTATTTTGGCGTCAGGAGCTACCGGCAGACTATTAATGCGATAAATGCAATGACCATAACTGACGACGAGAAGAAGAAGATATTTTGCGATAATGCTCGCAGTCTCCTCCGGCTACCGATATAAGATAAATAATTTTGCTGTGTTTCCCAAAGCTAATGTAAGCCCTGACGAATTTTCTTACCGAAAAGGGGGAGTAAACAACGAGGGGGGCTTAGCTCCTTTCTTTAATATCTTCCAAGCCCATATAAAAACACCATTCCCGACCTGATAAGCCTGTGTGCAGGCACAGAATCCAGAAACCTTTTTCAGATTTAATACTGGATTCCCGCCTTCGAAGTAATGGTATGATTTAGTGTGCGTGCTGTATTTTTAGTCATTCTCGAGTAAAGGGCAAGGGATTAGCAAACAACTTAACTACTTTATTACCTCACAGACTTCACTGACTGGCTTTCTCTGACCTGTGGGACTATCTACTGGGTATCCGACCGGTATTAAGGCAACGATATCCATTTCAGGTGGTACTTTGAGAATCTTCTCCACGTCACCTTTCGATGACGGCAGTGGACCGGTCATCCATACAGCTCCTAGCCCCATCTGATGTAACACCAGCAGGAGATAGGCTATAGCAGCGGACACCGATTGGATACGTGAGTCGATTGTCCTATCCCACTGGAGCATCTGTGCTGCTCTTTTGTCTACTTTTTCCCGTGCTTCCATGACTCTGGCTAATGGATTTTCCCTTCGTCCGGCGCCAACAACGATAAGAGCCGGGGCATCGCTGAGAGGAGCCCGTCGTGGTGGGGTTGTCCCTGGAGGTGGTTCTCTTCTAGGAGGGAATCCTCCCATCTGCGCCATCTCAGGCCAGGAAGCCATATAACTCGAGCCAGCCTGTGTAGCATCAGCAATGGACTTAATAGTTCCTTTGTTCAGGATGATATAGAAGCGCCAGTTTTGCTGGTTACCTCCGTTTGGTGCCCAGGTAGCCAGCTCTACTGCCTGTAAAAGTAGTTCTTCGGGCACTGGTTTATTTTGCCAGATACGAATCGAACGCCGGCTCTTAATGAGTTTAGCTAATTCTGTTGTCTCCATCAGAGTTTCCTCCTTTTAAACTTTTTAATATTAAATATTATGGATAAAATAGAATAATTCTGCAAACCCTGCCATTGGTTGTCTTGTTTATAACGCTGGCTCTAATATGAGATTGTTAATGATCGATTCGCTTTGGAGCTCCGCTTTATGATAATGTATAATCAGAGTTGGTAATATTCATTAATAATATGGTTTATTCTGTTTACCCGTAAGACAAGGAGGAGAATATCGTAGATGATTGAAGTGAGAATGTTGGGGAGGGGTGGCCAGGGGGCATATTCATCCGCTGAGATGCTGGCGGCTGCTTTTGTGAAAGAAGGGAAATATGCCATGTGTTTTCCCATGTTTGGTGGTGAACGACGTGGTGCTCCGGTCAATGTATTTCTTCGCTTTGATGATAAGCCGATAAGACTGAGGTCTCAAATATACTATCCGGATTGCTGTATTGTGACCGACCCTCTCCTTGCCCGCACCCCGAATGCACTCAAAGGTCTGAAACCGGGAGGTACTGTCGTTATTAACCTTCCGCGGATGCCGGAGGAAAAACCACATGAGAATACGGGAGTCCTAGCGGTCGTAGATGCTACTGGTATCGCTCTTAAAGAGATAGGGCGTCCTATCACTAATACTGTCTTGCTGGGAGCACTCGTGTGTGCCACAGGTTGGGTAAAGCTGGACTCCATTTTCGAGGCATTCAAGGAGTATTTTAGCGAAAAGCTTTTAGCCAGCAATATTCAGTGTGTTAAAAGAGGGTTTGAAGAAACTGAGATTAAAAGATTTGGAGGAGATTAATGGTGAAATTCAGGTCAGAGTATGAGGGACCCTGGGCTTCATCGAAACCTGTGCTATTTGCTTATCCTACTGGTGACTGGAGAGCAGTACGCCCAACGTTTAATAATAAAAAATGCGGTCACTGCGGAATATGTTATCTACAGTGCCCGGTTGGTTCTATCAAAGATATGGGCAACTATTGTGAAGCTGACCTTTCTTACTGTAAAGGGTGTGGAATCTGTGCCAGGGAGTGCCCTAATGATGCCATCACGATGGTAAGAGAGGAGGCGAAGTAAACGTGACAATTAAAATCACTCCGAGAGTCAAGCAAGTAAGAGTGTACGATGGTAACAGGGCTTGTGCCTATGGAGTACTGTTATGCAAGCCAGACCTGGTAGCTTGTGTCCCAATTACACCAATGACTCCTATGGTGGAAGCAATCTGGCAATATGTTGCTGATGGAAAGCTGAATGCTGAACTCGTAGCTGCTGATGGAGAAATAAACGCCCTCAGCTATTGCATAGGTGCCTCGGCTGCTGGTGGACGTACCTTCATTGGTACTGCAGCCCAGGGGTTGGGCTATATGTATGAGGCATATATCAAAACATCCGGCAACAGGCTCCCCGTTGTTATGGCGTTGGCCACCAGAGAGAATGCTGCCCCTGACGGCGTTGTATCATCACATCAGGACTTTGTCACTGTCAGAGATGGCGGCTGGATTCAGATTGTCTGTGAGGGTGTACAGGAAATTCTGGACACCATGATTATGTCCTACCGGCTGGCGGAAGATCCGGAAATTCTTCTGCCGGTTAATGTTTGTTTCGATGGCTATTATCTATCTTACCTGACGGAAAGAGTTGAGTTGCCTTATGAGGAGGATGTAGATGCTTTTCTGGCCCCAGTAACCGGCGCCAATCGTCCTAGACTCTGCCTGGAAGACCCTTTGACTGTCCCGACCAATACACGGGAAGAACTATTTGCCGAATGGCGATATAAACATGCTGCTGCTCAACACCGGACTAAACAGAAACTGGAGGAAATAGAAAGGGAATTTCAGGCCACTTTTGGCCGGAGTCACGGTGGGCAAATCGAAGAGTACCGTACCGAGGATGCCGATATAGTTATGGTCAGTATGGGGAGCCAGACCGGGGCGATAAGGGAGATAGTCGATAGCAGGCGTGAGAAGGGAGAAAAGATAGGAGTAGTAAAAATCCGGCTTTTCAGACCTTTCCCCAGAGAGCGCTTGATTGAGGCTTTAAGGGGAGCGAAAGCTGTCGGTGTTATTGACCGGAACGTATGTTTCGGATGGCAGTCCGGCGTCTTGTTTATGGAGACAAAGGCTGCAATCCAGGACTTACCGACGCATATCCCGGTAACAGGATTTATAGCTGGGATAGGCGGTTCAGACTGCAATCTCGAGATGGTAGAAAGGGCTGTTAGTATCACCCAAGCAGCCGCGAAAGGTAAACCTTACCAGGAAATTACCTGGCTTAATATTGAATAAATATATGAGGATATTATCTCCAAAGAAAAGGGATATAAGCAGAAAGGTAAAACGAAATGGCAAAATTTTATGATACTCTGGTAAAAAGAAGGGACTGCCCGCCGGATTGCCACGTTTGTGTAGATGCATGTGCTGCTAAACTTGGTATGTCGATTGCGGTTATCGATGCTGAAAAAGTTCATAAGACTCTGAGAGCAAAAAATATAGCCTGTTATCAATGTGCTCAGCCTCTTTGTATGGAAGCCTGTCCTGTTGGGGCTATAGTTAAGAGTGAAGAGGATGGAGTAGTACGGGTCGTAAGGAATGAGTGTATTGGCTGCGAAACATGTGTAGTAACCTGTCCATACGGGAATATGTTTTTCGACTTGCAGAGTTCCGTTGCTTTTAAGTGTGAAATGTGTAATGGTGATCCTGAATGTGTCAAAGCCTGTCCTTATGATGCACTGACACTGGTCAACAATGCTGAGACCATTCGCAGTTATCTGACAACGGAGGACTTATTTACCCCGGGGACAGGTCTATGTTCAGGCTGTACTATCGAGACTATATCCCGCTTTACCGGAAAAGTTTTAGGGGACAAGGTTGTCCTGTTCGGTACCCCTGGTTGTTGTTCTCGGATAACCCAGGGGATAGGAACGCAGGCTAGCGCCCGGGTACCCTGCTATTTCTGTTTAATGACCAATGCTGCCTCGACTGCAGCCGGTACTAAACGTTATTACCAGAAAACGGGGCAGGACATCATGGCGGTGGTTATGGTTGGTGATGGCGCGACAGCTGATGTTGGTTTTGCCGGACTATCAGGTGCTGCTGAGAGGGGAGAGAATATTATTTATATCTGTTTCGATAATGAAGCCTATATGGCTACCGGTATACAGAGTTCCGGCACTACTCCGTTTTCAGCCTGGACTTTCACCTCACCGGTTGGTCAATACCGGGCAGGAAAGGAAAAACCTGCCAAGTATATGCCCCTGATTATGGCTGACCACCGGATACCCTATACGGCTACAGCCACTATCAGTCATCTGGAAGACTATGCCATGAAACTAAACAATGCTAAACAGGTGAAGGACGGGCTGGTCTATATTCATGTTTTTACTCCCTGCTATACGGGATGGAGAGCAGCTGAAAACAGTTCTGTTGAAATAGGTCGCATGGCAGTGGAGACCAACTACTTTCC
>CAYOHA010000119.1:0-7890 GCA_964403625.1 uncultured Dehalococcoidales bacterium
GTATCTGGAGTAGGTTGTTTCTCCCCGCTGGGTATGGATATGACTACCACCTGGGAGAATCTTATTGCCGGTAAGTCCGGTATTGACTACATCACTCTCTTTGACGCTTCGAACCTGGAGACCAGGTTCGCTGGTGAGGTTAAGGGATTTGAGCCTACTAATTACATCGACCGCAAGGAAGCCCGCCGTATGGACCGTTTCGCCCAGCTTTCGGTTGCTGCCGCTATGCAGGCAGTGAGAGAGTCAGGTATTGAAATAAACTCTACAAACCAGGACCAGATTGGTATCATAATTGGTAGCGGGATAGGTGGTCTGACCACTATGTACCATCAGACCAAAATATTAATAGAAAACGGACCAAGCCGGGTAAGTCCTTTCCTTGTCCCGATGATGATATCTGATATGGCAGCAGCACAGGTATCTATTACACTGGGAATAAAAGGAGTGAACCTCTGCACAACGTCAGCCTGCTCCAGTGGCTCCGATGCTATCGGGGTTGCCTACGAACTCATTAAGAGGGGCGATGCCCAGATAACCATTACCGGTGGGGCTGAAGCAATTATCAATCCGCTAGGTATCGCCTCTTTCAACGCCCTTAAAGCTCTTTCCACCAGGAACGACGCACCGCAGCAGGCTTCACGTCCCTTCGATGCCGGACGTGACGGTTTCGTCATTGGCGAAGGAGCTTGCGTCCTTATTCTTGAAAGTATTACCCACGCCAAGAAGCGTGGAGCCAGGATTCTGGGTGAGATTGTCGCCTATGGAGCAAGTGGTGATGCCTTTCATATTACTCAACCAGATGAAGATGGTGATGGTGCCTGCAGGGCAATGCAGATAGCCTTACGTAAAGCGGGGCTTGAGCCGGGGGATATTGATTATATCAACGCTCACGGTACTTCTACCCAGTTAAACGATAAGGTGGAGACTATGGCAATAAAGAAAGTATTCGATGAACATGCTTATCGAATCCCGGTGAGCTCTACCAAATCAATGACCGGCCATTGCATCGGTGCTACCGGTGCTATTGAAGCAGCAGCGTGTATTCTGGCTATTAAGTACGGAATAATACCACCGACGATTAATTACACCACTCCTGACCCCGAATGCGATCTTGATTACGTGCCTAATAAAGCCCGCAAGGCTGATATTAACACTGCCCTTTCTAACTCCTTTGGCTTTGGCGGTCACAACTCTGTTCTGATTTTCCGAAAATACAGCGATGATTCCTAGATAAATCAGTGATTTTACTAGGTGGAGTGAGGCACAGGCTTGAGCCATAGCCGCTGGAATTTATTGCCTGCTATTCCTGACAATAGCTTGAGTGAGGCTTCAGGTTTGTCACGGCTAATAGTCCAGCTTCTTTACAATCGTGGTCTCACCGAACCATCTCAACTCCAATCATTCCTTATTACTGATGAGAGTCTTACTGGTGACCCGGGTTTACTGCCTGACATGCACCGGGCAGTAGCCAGACTTTACCAGGCTCTTCTTTCCAGTGAAAAAATTGCTGTCTACGGTGATTTTGATACCGATGGTATCACGGCTACCGCTCTCCTGGTCCAGGGATTATCATTCCTGAATTGCCGGGCAACACCCTATATTCCTCATCGCCTGACTGAAGGTTACGGGCTAAAAACCGCTGCTTTGGAGACTCTTCGAAAACAGGGCATCAGTCTGGTGGTGACCGTTGACTGCGGAATTACCGCCATACACGAAGTGAAGAGGGCAAGAAGGCTGGGACTCGATGTGATCATTACTGACCATCATACTCCCCTGAATGATATCCCGCCGGCAAGAGCAGTGGTTAATCCTAAGATGCCCGGTTCAAACTATCCTTTTTCAGAGCTGGCTGGTGTTGGTGTAGCCTTTAAACTCCTGCAGGCACTCTTCTGGGGCCTTGGCAAAGGACAACAGCTTAATAAACTAGCAGACCTGGTAGCTCTGGGAACTGTCGCTGATATGGTACCTTTAGTTGGAGAAAACCGGTATCTGGTAAAGCAAGGGCTGGAGCTACTCAGTACCTCCCCGCGACTTGGCATCCAAGAGATATTAGCCCAATCTGGGATAAATGCTGCCGACCTTAACAGCGAAAGCATTTCCTGGTCTATAGCTCCACGCTTGAATGCTGCCGGCAGATTGGAACATGCTATGGGAAGCTACAGGCTGTTGATGACAGAATCGCCTGAAGAAGCGAAAGGTCTGGCAAAATGGCTGGAGCAAAAAAATGCTGAGCGTCAAAGATTGACCACAAGAGCACTGGAAAAAGCCAGAGAACAGGTGCTGACTCAGAAAGAGTTACCTCTTCTGGTAGCCAGCGATACCGAGTACCCTGCCGGGGTTATGGGACTGGTTGCCGGCAGACTATCAGAAGAGTTCTATCGTCCGGTAATCGTCGTCAGAACAGGAGAACAAACTTGTGGCGGCAGTTGTCGCAGCATCCCTGAGTTCGATATGATTCATGCCCTGAACCAGTGCAGTCACCTGTTAATCCACTTCGGGGGACATGCCGGAGCAGCAGGCTTCAGCTTGAAGACTAAAAACCTACCTCGCTTGCAGCAGGAGCTTGTAGAACTGGCAACGACCGAACTGAAAGGAGTTGACCTCCGACCCAGAATAGATATTGATGCCGAGGTTACTCTTTCCGACCTTAGTAATGATACCTTCCCCGCTATCCAGAAGATGGCCCCCTTCGGGCAGGGTAATCCAGCTCCTACCTTCCTTAGTAACAGGGTACAGGTCATCAACTGCCGCACTATGGGAAATGGCAGTGAGCATTTAAGGTTGAAACTTAAGCAGAATGACACGGTATGGGACGGAGTAGCTTTCGGGCTGGGTAAATACTTGAGTGAGATATCATCTACCCTCAATGTTGTCTTTAACCTGGAAATAGACCGCTGGGGCGGGCAGGAAAAACTCAGGCTCAATATCCTCGATTTTGAACCGACAAAATAGTTAATTAGAGTTGACACTTCAGATTTGGGAGAATAAAGCTACTTTTCTTGTTCTCTACTGTATTTCTCTCTAACCAGGCTGTAAGCTAGTAAAGCGAAAGGACCGCCAAAGAGTGCTGCCAGACGCCAGAATACAGGGCTGATGTGGCGATAGGCTGAATCCACGGCGACGACTATGAAACAGCCTACCCAGATAACCGTAGTTAGAATATACAAGTCCATTTCTTTTCCTCCCTATCTACTTTCACCTTTTCTCTTAGTTTCAACCCACCTTGTCCTCAAAGCCAGCAGAGGGATAACGATGGCCAGGACTACTATAGAAATGACCTGAGCTTGATGTAGACCGAAGAGGAAAGGAGTCCCATCACGCAGGTAATCAATGCCCAGACGCCATAGAGAATACAAACCGAGGTAGGTAAAAAATAACGAGCCATCAGGCTTGAGTCTATCCTTCAATAAAAGAACGACGCCGAAGATTAGCAACAGATATATAATTTCATAAACCTGTGTGGGGTGAACAGCTAAGCCATGCGGGGCAAGGCTATCAGGATGGATGTAAGTGATTGCCCAGGGTAGAGAGCAGACTGCACCATAGCAGCATCCGTTTATCGTGCAGCCTATCCGACCAATTATCTGAGCCAGTATCAGGCCTGGTACTATCAGGTCGGCGAGGTAGGCAAACTGAAACCTGCTGAATTTACTGCAGACCCAGATACCCAGAGCCGCCCCAAGAACAGCACCCCAGATGGTCAGACCACTACCACCGATTATCTGAATAGGGTACTGGGTATAGTCTATTACCTGACCGGTGAGAACCAGTTCTGGATGTAGCTTGGCAATGACAATATTATCGATAACGTGTAGTAAACGGGATACTACTACCCCTGATGGGATGCCGACGATAGCAGCGATAAAAACCGTATCGTAGGTAACTCTGGCTCCTTTCTTTACCTGCCACGCCACCCACAGGACTATCACGGCAATAGCCAGAGCAACACAAATACCGTACCATCTGACATTCCAGAAAGCTATCGGATTTATATTTATCTCAATCAACCCTATCCTCCGCTCGCCAAAACCTTATGAGGCTAACAGGCTTTTATGAGGCTATCCGAAAACCGCGAACTGTCATCCTGAGTGAAACGAAGGATCTCAGGGTCTGGCGGGGTTTTTAACTTCCCCTCCCTGAGATTCTTCGTCATCCTTCACTTTGCGAAGGATTCCTCCAGAATGACATTCTCGGATACACTCAATTTTTAACAAAGGGATTCCATCATTCTTAGACGCTTTTGACTAAAGCCATTGTTTATTCTTGCTATAAAGGAACACACCCTTACGACCAGGTATATTCGTGTATAATTTATTTGGTATATCAGAGAAAGACATGGCCAAGTAGATAGAATGTAACCATTCATAGCCTTGAAAATTTAGGAATGCTTTCTGTATATCTTCAATTTCACCGTAACCGAACGCGTCATAAATTAACAAGATGATATTTGAGCACCTACTCAGAACATCTTTAAGTCGTTCATGTTTCGTTTCGATTCTCTTCTTGATAAGTCGTGAAAGCTCTTCCTGAACTTCGCCTTCCCACTTCATTACTTTCATTATGAATAGACCGATTTCAGCTCCTTGGTCGAACCATTTCTCTATTTCCAAATAGCCGTTCGCATCTTTCAGTAAACAAGACTTTACCCCATATGAAACATTTGACATCTCTCGTATTTTTGTAGTGGCAGCTAAAACCAGTGTCCTCCATTCGGCTGATCCAGCTTTAGAGATATTAGGTCTTCTCATTACACATAAAGCATATTTCCCTTTTAAATCATTGCTTTTTGCACATTCCGAACGGATGTCCTTTATAAGCTTTTTACACAAAGCATCGTAATTATGATCAGTTCCAATACTTGTCACTTCAACTGCATATGTAATTCCTTCAATTGTGACCCAGAAATCAGGAGGGTCTTTAGACTCCTTACGATAAGTGATTTTTTGTCTGTTGTCGATTTCTCTGAGATACTGCACAAAAGAGTCGAAACATATATATTCTTCACTTCTATCTAATATTCTTCTCTTAATCATTGTCTTGCTGCTTTCCATCTACCCTTGCAGGTGTGTAAGAGGAGCGAAGCTCCTCTTTTTCAAAATTCCCCCTTCCCTTTGATAAGGGAAGGGGGACAGGGGGATAGGTCACCTTACACTGTAACAAGGTTGTTTCGGTGTATTACCTCGGAGCCATAGTCATAGCCGAGTGTGGCGGTAATTTTCCTGGAATGTACCCCTTTAATTGCCATAATATCAGTCGAGCTATAGTTGGTTATGCCGCATCCGAGGCGTGAGTTATAGGGATCATAAATATTAACTATGTCACCGCGCTGAAATTTACCTTCAATCTGTATGATGCCGGCTGCCAGAAGACTACGATTCTGGTTTTTCAGAGCTAAGGCTGCTCCGGAATCGACTACTAGCTTTCCTCTGGTTGAAAGTCCACTCAGCATCCAGCGCTGGCGACTCTCTAGTTTGCTGACAATTGGCAGAAAGATGGTACCGGCTTTTTCTCCAGCCACAAGCTTTATGATAATATCTGGTTTCCGTCCATCAGCTATTACTACAGTCACCCCTGAAGCTGTTGCCAGTTTAGCTGCCTCTATCTTTGTAGCCATGCCTCCAGTGCCAAGAGTGCCTGACGTACCGGCTACCATACCTTCAATTTTCATATCAATCCTCTCAACCTGAGGGATAAGACGGGCATCAGGATGGTGGTGAGGGTCTGCAGTATACAACCCGGCGATATCGCTGAGGATTAACAACAGGTCAGCATCAACAAGGTTAGCTACCATAGCCGACAAATTGTCGTTATCGCCGAACTTGGCTTCCTGAATCTCATCTATTGCGATTACGTCGTTTTCATTGACAATGCATATGACACGAAGTTCGAGTAGAGCGAGGAGAGTATTACGGGCATTGAGATAACCAGCTCGGTCAGAAATGTCAGCCTTGGTAAGTAATGCTTGTGCTACAGTAATGTTATGCCGGGCAAATAGCTGGTCATAAACATTCATCAATCGTCCCTGTCCTACTGAAGCCAGTACCTGTTTGTAAGGAATGCCTTTTAGTTTCTTAATCAGCCCCAGCTTATGTCTACCGGCAGCGATAGCTCCGGAAGAGACGATAAGCAGGTCTAGGCCCTGCTTGTGTAACTGTGCTACCTGGTCAACCAGCCCTGACATTATTTCATGATTGAGATGGTCACTACCGCCAGTAAGCAGGCTGGTACCAAGTTTGACCACTAGACGACGGTAGGTCAGACTCTTCGGACCGGTTTTTGTATTTTTGTCTGTAACCATTTAAATTTCGACGAGATGAACCTGATTCATTATAGCAAGCCGAAGTGGATTGAACAAATTCTGTCTTAAAACTTTTAAGACAGAATTCTGTTGGTTGAAGATAACTATATTGCCTAATAACCTGCCTATATTTTTTGAGAGTTTGATTAACAAACCAGGTAAAATTTTCAATCTAAATGGCTTAATGGTGGATGCTATAATTATTTATTTATGTTATACTCAATAAATGTATTATTTAGCAGTAATATTGGAGGAGTAGAGTAGTTTGGATAAAACTAAAACAAAAGAGATGATAGAGAAGTTTGCCCGACATGAGGGAGATACCGGCTCAACTGAGGTGCAGGTAGCCATACTAACGGAAAGAATAAATCAATTGACCGGACATATGGCGACACATCGGCATGACTACCATTCACAGCATGGCTTGATTAAAATGGTTGGAAGAAGGAGAAAATTGCTGGCTTACCTCATGAGAGAGGATGTTAACCGGTACCATGAACTTATTAAGCAACTCGGGCTTCGTAAATAATGATTGAGAAAATATACATGTATAGGAGCTATTATTGTTAAAGCCTTACTCTTTTATGTGTGAGATTGGAGGTAGAACCCTTGCCATAGAAACGGGGAAACTCGCTGAGCAGGCAGATGCGTCCGTAACCGTACGTTATGGTGATACTGTGGTTCTTGTTACCCTTTGCGTTAGTGATGCACCCCGCGAAGGCGCGGATTTCCTGCCTCTGACCGTTGACTACGAAGAAAGACTATATGCTGCGGGGAAAATCCCCGGTGGCTTTATTCGGAGAGAAGGGCGTCCTAGCCAGGAAGCTACCTTGGCCAGTCGGCTGACTGACCGGCCAATACGTCCGCTCTTACCCAAAGAATGGCGTAAAGAGATACAACTGGTAACCACCGTTCTTTCTGCCGACCAGGAAAACAACCCTGATATCCTGGCTCTTATTGGTAGCTCGGCGGTTCTATCAATCTCAGAGATACCCTTCGGAGGTCCATTGGGTGCTGTCCGTATCGGTTACATCAATAATGAGCTAGTATTGAATCCAACTTTAGTCCAGCTTGCAGATAGCCAGCTTGATATAGTTGTTGCCAGTACCAGAGAGGCAATAGCAATGGTCGAAGCAGGCGCTCAGGAGGTTTCCGAAGATACAATTTACCGTGCAATCCAGTTCGGCCATCAGGTGAACCAGGATATTATCAGAATTCAGGAACAGCTTCAACAGGACTATGGTGGACCCAAGACAGAAGTGCTTGCTAAAGAGGTTAATTCTGAAGTAGTTTCAGCAATCTCGGCAGTTGTTAATGAGAGACTTATTTTGGCTCTGAGTAATCCAGAGAAATCCCAGCGGGAACAAGCACTCTCAGATTTACAGAAAGAACTAGCCGAGAGTCTGGAAGATACCCCGGCAGAAGACATACCCCCGGCTTTTGATGCTAAGGTGAGGAGTGAAATCAGATCTAGCCTCTTAGAGAGAAAACAGCGCCTCAATGGTCGTAGTCTGACAGAGGTACGTCCCATCAGCTGTGAAGTAGGGCTTCTCCCCCGTACCCATGGTTCAGCCTTATTCACCAGGGGTCAA
>CAYOHA010000120.1:0-7828 GCA_964403625.1 uncultured Dehalococcoidales bacterium
AGTGAACAATAGTATTAGCATCAGGACATAGTTTGGTGTCCACTATTGACATCCGCCCCCAGTCTGAGATTTCGGAATAACCTTCCCCACTCCCGCGTTTATAGTCATTATATATTTCAAATCGACTAGACTCAATTAAAAACCGACTACCCGTATCAGTTAGCACTCTGTTATCACAGCTGGCGGAAAGTACAGTCCATAACCTTTCCTTTGAGTAATAACTAATCGCGCTTACTCTCTCAGTCATTCTCTACTAATTCTCAATCTAACCTACTAGTCGGTACTTGGATATTTTTATCCTAAAAATAATACAAACTAACAAGTTTTTTAGGGAGAAATAGAAAAATTTCTTTGTTTGGGGTATTGACATAGCAAAGATAATGTGTTAGATTGTATGGTATACGGTAACTGGTTGCCGTATACCATTTTCATGGGATTAGTATAGATGAAGAGGATTTATATTGACGAATCAGCCTGCATCGGCTGTCACCTCTGCGAGGTGTACTGCCAACTACAACATGCTAAACATAAAGACCTAGTCAAGGCGTTTAAAACAGAGTCACCACGTGCTTTACCAAGGCTTCGCATTGAGGAAAAAGGCTCCGTATCCTTTTCGTTACGCTGCCAACAATGCGATGACGCTCCATGCGTGAACGTCTGCCTTACTGGCGCTCTATCACGAGATGTAATAAATGGGGTGATAACAATAGATGAGAACAGATGTGCCGGTTGTTGGACCTGTATCCTGACCTGTCCATTTGGTGCAATAAAGCTGGATATAAAAAAGAGAAAAACAATCAGATGTGACCTTTGCCAGGGGGAGGAGATTCCAGCATGTGTGGCCAATTGCCCTAATGAAGCATTAGTAGTCAGCAAGGCTTTTGACAATACTGTAAGTCACGGTTGAAATAGGAAAAACAATATCGAATTGATGGGTTCAACTCCATTCGCACTCAGAGCCAAAAGGAGGTTCTGAAAAGTGAAAAGTTTTTCTTTAAAGGCGGTTTGTAGTGGAATACCCTATCTTGATGAACTCTTGCAGGGATTACGCCTAGGTGACAACGTTGTCTGGGAGGTTGACCACCTTGAAGACTATCCTTACTTCGCCAGAGCGGTTACTGAGCAAGCAATTCAAGACGGTTTTAAATGTGTTTATTTACGTTTTGCTCCGCATGCTGCAATCCTTGAATCACTTCCCGGGTTAACAATTACTGGCATCAACCCTGGGCTCGGATTTGATAATTTTACCAGTGAAGTACACCGAATAATTGCAGAACGTGGAGGAAGTACCTGCTACATCTTTGATAACCTTTCTACCTTGGTTGAAGAGTGGGCTACAGATGAATCGCTGGCCAATTTCTTTCAGGTAACCTGTCCGTATCTTTTTGAAGTCGGTGCCGTAGCCTACTTTGCCCTGAGGCGTGGGCAACACGGGCATAACACAATAAGCCGTATAAGCAATACGACCCAGGTACTCATCGATGTTTACTGCGTTGGTGGTAATACCTACATCCAGCCGTTAAAGGTGTGGGGTCGATACTCTCCGCAAATGTTTTTACCTCATCGAATAACGGATAGTGGATGGGAGCCTGTTTCTCGAAGCGGTGATGCTGCTAGGATACTGACAACCGCAAGTAGACGACCGCTGAATCTTGGTACTGATTCCATCGCACCTTGGGATACTATCTATCGGAGGCTCCTGCAAGACCGTAGCCTGCATGATGATTTAACGGCGATGACTCAAGAAACCATAGCACTAAAGGAATCGCTGTCTCGCATAATGATAGGTAACCATAAAAAGTTAGTCCAACTGGCTGACCGTTATCTGACCTTGGATGACTTGCTACAGGTAAGAGACCGTCTAATTGGTACGGGGCGAATAGGTGGTAAAGCTGCTGGGATGCTATTAGCAAGGAGTGTTTTATTTACAGATGAAGGACAGGTTGACTTTTCACAGGTTTTGGAGGAACACGATTCTTTCTATATAGGCTCGGATGTATTCTTTACCTTTTTAGTAAATAACGACCTATTCCAGCTCAGATTAGAACTGTCGAAAACGGGTAGGCTGTCGCGAGATGAGTTCACAAAAGTGGAACAGAGGTTCCTCGAAGGAAGGTTTCCAGAGGAAATAATGGAACAGTTCCGTAGTATGATCAATTACTATGGGCAAGCACCGATAATCGTTCGTTCCTCAAGCCTTCTTGAGGACGGCTTCAGTGATGCCTTTGCAGGAAAATACCGCAGCGAGTTTTGCACCAATCAAGGTAACCCTGATGAGCGTCTTGAGGTATTCTTAAGAGCAGTCAAACTGGTTTATGCCAGCGCTCTAAACCCTGATGCCTTAGCCTATCGATACCGGCGGGGTCTTAGCGAAGGTGACGAACAGATGGCGATTCTCGTACAACGTGTCTCTGGAATGCCCTACAAACAGTACTTTTTTCCAAGCCTGGCTGGGGTAGCTTTTTCACGGAACCTTTTTGCCTGGACCAATCGTATCGACCCGAGAAAGGGGATGATACGCCTTGTGTTCGGTCTTGGAACCCGTGCTGTTAATCGTGTTAGTGGTGATTACCCCAGAATGATTGCCGTCAGCCATCCTAAAATCAGGCCAGAGGCTGGTATGGAAGTAGCCAGGTATTCTCAGCGAATGGTAGACCTTCTAAATCTGAAAAAAAACACCTTCGAGAGCAGACTCTTTGTTGAAATAGTCAAAGGTGATAGATACCCTGCTCTGAACTTAATGATATCCGAAATAGCCGACGGTTATCTGCGTGACTGGTTAACAACCTCAGTCGGTATTTCTGGGAAAGACCTAGTGTTAACTTTCAACAATCTTATAGATCGTACCAATCTGGTCAATATAATCGGCGAGATATTGAGTAGGCTAGAGAAAGCTTGGGGCCAGCCGGTAGATATTGAGTTTACAGCCTATATTGATAGTGAAAATAACGTGAGAGTCAACCTGCTACAATGCCGCTCTTTACGCGTTCCTACACTGACCGGTACAGGTATCAGTATACCTAAAGTATTATCTAAAGAACAGGTACTTTTCCGTTCTAACCGAGCGATAAATGCCGGGATGGTCAGCGATATTGGTTATATTATCTATATAGACCCGAAAAAATATGCCGAAGCAGCAACGATAGATGTCAAGAGGACTCTAGGACGAGTAGTTGGTAAGCTGAACAGTCATTTACGTAACCGAGAATACAAGATCATGATGATGGGGCCGGGCCGCTGGGGTAGTAACAACATTGATCTTGGTGTGAACGTAGGATATGCCGATATTGATAGCACGGCGGTTCTGGTGGAGGTTGCTCGTGAAGAGGCTGGACATACTCCGGAAGTCTCTTACGGAACCCACTTCTTCCAAGATCTTGTAGAGTCTGACATCCTTTATCTTCCTGTTTATCCAGAGGATGACGCAGCTGATTTCAATGCCGAATTCTTTTCTCGATCACCCAATGCACTTAAAGATTTATTTCCAGAACTAATTGATTTTGAAGAATTTGTACATGTGATCGATGTACCGTTAGCTACAGAGGGCACTTTGGCCAAAGTTGTTGTTGATCCAGAGACTCGCAATGCCGTTTGCTTCTTAGATATAAATAAAAAAAATACAAAATAATAGAGGAGGAAAAAGATGAATCTACAGAGACCAAATGCAAATGATGCTACCAGAACTGCCAATCGTTCCAGAAATGTTGTGCCAACGAGTGGTTTATGCTCGCGGTGTATTGATGGCTGCACTGGAAACTGTGAGGTGTTTAAAGCGGCTTTCCGTAGCCGTGAGCTAATCTATCCAGGACCCTTTGGAGACATTACAGCTGGTGGAGACAAGGATTATCCTGTTGATTACTCACACCTTAACATCCAGGGGTATGCTCTAGGGGCTAAAGGACTACCGGATGGTGTTACTGGAGATTCGGATTCCGCTATTTTCCCAAATGTAGATACCGAGACCGAGTACGGCTGGGATAAGAAAGTCAGGATGTACATACCTGTATTCACCGGGGCTCTAGGCTCAACTGAGATTGCTCGTAAAAACTGGAATCATTTTGCGGTTGGCGCTGCCCTGAGTGGGATTACGCTTGTATGTGGTGAAAATGTTTGCGGTATTGATCCTCAGCTTGAACTTGATAGTCACGGAAAAATTGTCTCGGCTCCGGACATGGACCGCCGCATAGAGGTCTACCGCCGCTACTACAAAGGCTATGGCGAAATTTTAGTGCAGATGAATGTTGAAGACACTAGACTAGGCGTTGCTGAGTATGTAAGCCAAAAGCACGGACTGGATACTATCGAGTTGAAATGGGGCCAGGGTGCCAAGTGTATTGGAGGGGAGATAAAGGTTAATAGTCTTGAGCGAGCTCTGGAACTCCAGAAACGTGGATATATTGTAACTCCTGATCCATCACATCCCCTTAGCCAGGCAAGTTTTAAGGATGGCTCACTAAAAGAATTTGAGCGTCATAGTCGACTTGGTTTTATTGACGAAGAAGGATTTTATGCTGAGGTTGAACGATTACGTAACATTGGCTTCAAGAGAATCACCTTGAAAACGGGCGCGTACAGTTTGCGTGAGTTAGCAATGGCAATTAAGTGGGGTGCTGAAGCCAAAATAGACCTGTTAACTATAGATGGCGCTGGCGGAGGTACCGGTATGAGTCCCTGGCGTATGATGGAAGAATGGGGTATACCAAGTATCTATCTGCATTCAGCAGCCTATGAATTTTGTCAAAGGTTAGCCAGGAAAGGCGAGCGGGTACCGGATATCGCCTTCGGTGGTGGCTTCAGTAGTGAGGATGGTGTTTTCAAGGCGCTGGCTCTGGGAGCGCCCTTCACTAAAGCGGTATGCATGGGACGAGCGTTGATGATTCCAGGCATGGTAGGTAAAAACATCGGACTGTGGCTTAAGGAAGGAAAGTTGCCCAATACCGTCAGTCAGTTCGGTTCAACTCCAGAGGAAATATTTATCTGTTATGAAGAGGTTAAGGATTTAGTCGGCGCTGATGAAATGAAAAATATCCCACTCGGTGCTCTAGGAATATATAGCTATACTGAAAAGCTGAGGGTAGGTCTACAACAACTAATGGCTGGAGCTAGGTGTTTTAGCTTAACAGCAATTAGCCGTCGTGACCTGATGTCTCTAACTGAGGAGTGTGCTAAGGTTACAGGTATACCTTACCTGATGAACGCTTATCGGGAAGAAGCAATAGACATTCTCGAAGGTCGTCATAACGGACATGATCGTTATGCATTGGGTTCACTGGTTAGCTATACAGGAACTTCTCGTAGATTCAGGACGTACGAATAAAGGATTGTCACAAGACATAGCGACTTAGTTTGGAGGAGGTGCATAATGCCATACAATTGGGGACCACACTATATCGTTCCTTCGGGAGTTATTAAAACCTACTCTGGTAATGTTTTACTGCGTGAGGAATTCGACGAAGACCTGTTATATAAGGAATTGGGAGAACTGGGTTTCAAAGGACGTATCGATAAAATAAATAATCCTTGGTATTACCGGAAGAAGGGGGCAGATACCTGGGTTCAGATTGGGGAATCGCAGGACGAACGCAGATACTTTCCCGTCAGGTGGGATACGACCAATTTAGAAAATGGCCAGTACGAGATAATGGGACTGATGCACATATTCGTCGAAAGAGAAGAAAGTAATATAGGAAAAGCTATCGCCCGGCAAAATGTGGTAGAAGTAAGCGTCGAGAACTAAATCCAGATAGGTATACAGAGGAGAGGATGCATCATGATTGCCATAATAGATTATGGTGCCGGTAATCTGTGCAGTGTGGTTAACGCTGTCAATAAATTAGGCTACCGACCAAAAGTAACCAGTAGCTCTGATGATGTGCTCAATGCTAGTGTAGTCATTCTCCCTGGGGTTGGTGCTGCAGCGGATGTTATGGCTAACCTGAGGACAATGAGACTGGTCAGCTCATTGCGCCAGTATATCGCAGAGAACCGACCATTCCTCGGGATCTGTATCGGGATGCAAATCCTCTTTACTGGAACTAAAGAAGGTGGATGGCATAAATGCTTGGATATTTTCCCCGGACTGGTTCGAAGGCTTCCGCCAAAACTTAAGATTCCACATATGGGATGGAATCAAGTAAAACAGAAGACTTCTCACCCGGTTTTTAATAGCATACCTGATGAAGCCAACTTCTATTTTGTGCACAGCTATTATGCAGAACCGAAGGATAGAACGCTAGTCGCCGGTGAAACTGAGTATGGTATTTCGATATGCAGTGTTATTGCTCGGGGCAATCTAGTAGCAACTCAGTTTCATCCTGAAAAGAGCGGTGAAGTCGGGCTAAGGTTCTATGATAATTTTTTAAAGTCCGCTCTATCAGCTTAAGTCAGTAGGCAGGTAGATAATGAATAGGACAGATAGTACAAAATATTTGGTAATAGGAAATTCCGCCGGAGGTATCGGGGCGGTAGAGGCAATCCGTGAGGTAGATAAGGTTGGAACGATAACCATTATTTCTGACGAACCCTATCCTGCCTACTCGCGTCCGCTGATTTCAGAATACCTAGCTGAAAAGTGCCCTTTAGAGAGGATGTTGTTCCGTCCCCCCGATTTCTACAAAAAGAATAATATTCGACCTATTTTAGAGCAGAAAGTAACAGAACTTAATATCGAGGAACACTCTGTTACGCTCGACAATGGCGGGGTAGTATCCTGGGAGAAGATATTACTGGCTACCGGTGGTTTACCTATCATACCCAGGATGACAGGCACCAACCTTAAAGGTGTCTTTACCTTCTCAACACTTGATGATGCTAAAGCTATAGATAATTTCCTGAACGAGAATTCTAACAGAAAATTAAGAGCCGTGGTCATCGGTGGTGGTCTTATTGGAGTAAGTGTTACCGAAGCACTGGTGAAGAGAGGGGTCGAAGTTATTATCGTCGAGATGAAAGAGCGAATTTTAAATACTATTCTCGATGAAGTTGCCTCCACTATGATGGAATCAATTATGAAGCAGTCTGGGATTGTAATCATCACCAATAATACCGTGAGTAAGGTCAGCAGCTATTTATCTGGCGAAGCTACCGGTGTAATACTGGAAAGCGGTCGCCCGATACCCTGTGAGATGGTAATTATAGCCATCGGTGTACGTCCACGTACCGAACTTGTCGCCAGTACCGGAATTAAGGTAAACCGCGGTGTCACTGTTAACCTCCATATGGCTACATCTATCCCTGATATCTATGCCTGCGGGGATGTAGCTGAGGTTTACGACTTTGTCTACGGTGAAAACCGGCTTACACCTATCTGGCCGAATGCTTATATAGGCGGAAGGGTCGCCGGCTTCAATATGGCTGGTGTACCAACTGAATATCCAGGTGGAACAGCAATGAACTCTATGCAATATTTCGGGATGAATATCGTCTCGGCTGGTATGTCATTCCTGTCTGATGAAGGCTATGAGATACTCAGTCAAAAACACGACAATATATATCGCAAGGTAGTTTTAAAAGGTGGAGTGGTTGTGGGTATGGTCTTCAGCAGTGATATCGAGAAGTCTGGCATTATCTACAACCTGATGAAGAACAAGATAAACGTAGAGGCTTTTAAACAGGTTCTCGTCGCCGATGATTTTGGTTTAGCCTCCCTCCCCGACGAACTCTGGCGATCACAGTTAACCATCCCACCTTCACTTTGGGCTTCCTTAGTAACTACGATTAACAAGCCAGAAGAAGTGCTTGCAGGACAGTAACCTTCCCATCTCAGGAGGAGAAATATGAAAGATATCGAAATGATAAACAATCCTTACAATGATGACAAGGTAATTGA
>CAYOHA010000121.1:0-7825 GCA_964403625.1 uncultured Dehalococcoidales bacterium
CTTGGATATGAAAAAGGTAAATTTGTCATCGGTGTTCCAAACACCTTTGTTGCCGAATACCTGGATAGGAACCAACGTTCGTTAATTGAAAAAGTACTCGCTGGCATTTCCCACCAGGAGGTGGAGGTACAGTTCCGGGTAAACGGCTACCAGCAAAGCCAGCTAACCGGCAACAGGAATCGGAACAGAGTCATCGCTGCTGAACAATCAAGTCTACCTTTGTTTAATCCAAAGTATACCTTCGATTCCTTTATCGTCGGTAGTTGTAACCAATTAGCCTATGCTGCCGCCCGGGGAGTAGCTCAAAATCCGGGAAATAGCTATAATCCTTTATTTATCTATGGTGGAGCAGGATTGGGCAAAACACACCTTTTACAGGCTATCGGACATCAATCTCTTGCCTCCAACATCAAGGTTCAATACGTTCGAGCTGAAGAGTACACCAACCAGCTTATTAGTGCTCTCCGGGAGAAAAAGACCGAGGAATTTCGGAGTAAATACCGCAATATTGATATGCTTCTTGTTGATGATGTCCAGTTTTTCATCGGTAAGACACAGACTGAAGAAAATTTCTTCCACACTTTTGATGAGCTCTATAATGCGAACCACCAAATTGCTGTTACCTGTGACCGGCCTCCCAGATCCCTCCCCTCTCTGCAGAGACGGCTTCGTTCCCGTTTTGAAGGAGGTTTGGTCACCAGCGTACAGGAACCAGATTTCGAAACGCGTCTGGCGATACTCCAGGAGAAAGCCAGAACCAAGCAAGTGGAAATCTCTACGGACGTATTAGAACTGATTGCTCTTCAAATTAAACAGAATATAAGAGCACTCGAAGGTTCGCTGAACCGGGTTATTGCCTACGCCAAGCTACTAAGAACCATACTCACTCCAGAGCTGGCGGCTCAAGCGCTAAAAGATATTGCCGACTCCGATATAAAAGCCACTCCAGTAACACCTCGTCTCATCGTCGAAGCAGTGATTGAAAACTTCCAGTTAACCCCCTCAGACCTTAAAGGTAGGAAGAGAGATGAATCTACGGTTTTAGCCCGGCAGGTGGCAATGTATCTCATCAGACAGGAGACCGACTGCTCTCTAGCTGAGATTGGCAAGGAGTTGGGAGGTAGGACGCCCGCTACTGTTAGCCACGCTTATCAAAAAATAGCCAACGATATCAACAACGACCCTGCATTAAAGCGAAAACTATTTGATATCCAGCAAGAAATACACTCAATGGCGAAGAATAATAATTATCAAACATAGTCAAAGTTTTAAAAATTCATCTCCTTTTTTAATAATTCCCTTTACCTTTTAACAACTACTAACAAACCTATCTCGGTTAGTAACGCTTTTTACCCAATGCGTCCAAATTTAAACCTTATCTTATTCGTGTTACTATTAATATTTAGAATACAATATAACTACTCTTCCCTTATAAAAGAGAGCTTATAGATGTTCGATGAAATAGAAATAAGGGTGAAGGCTGGGGATGGGGGAGATGGAGCAATCAGTTTCAGGAGAGAGAAACACGTACCGTTTGGAGGACCGGATGGAGGAGATGGGGGAAACGGAGGAAACGTTATTATTAAGGCAGAACCTAGTATTTCCAGCCTCAAGGGCTTCAGACGAAGTAGGCTTTACCAGGCTGATAATGGTGAAGATGGCAGAGGCAGGCGACAACATGGTAGAAATGGTGATGGCTTGATTCTGGCAGTTCCGGTAGGAACCGTAGCGATTGTTAAAGAAAGTAGCGGCCATGAAGAAATTATCACTGATTGCCAGCAAGCTGGCCAGGAGGTAGTAGTTGCCAAAGGGGGCAAAGGAGGAAAGGGTAACGCACGTTTTGTATCGTCGACAAACCAGACACCACGTATAGCTCAGAAAGGAGAAGGCGGTGAAGAGCGCTCCCTGACACTGGAGTTGAGACTTATTGCTGATGTAGGGATTATCGGTTCTCCTAACGTAGGTAAATCTACTTTGCTGGCCGCTGCCACAGCAGCCAACCCTAAAATAGCCAGCTATCCATTTACTACTCTTGAACCCATTCTGGGTGTGGTTAATATGGGGTTGAAAAGTTTCGTCATCGCCGAGATCCCGGGATTAATTGAGGACGCGCACCTCGGACGTGGTCTCGGTCATGATTTTCTGCGTCATATTATGCGTACCAAAGTGATTATCCATCTGGTAGATGGCACCTCCGCTTCACCAGTTGAGGATATGGTGCGAGTGAATGTAGAGCTCAGCTTATTTGATACGGCTCTAGCTCTCAAGCCCCAGCTGGTAGTAGTCAATAAGATCGATTTACCCCAGGTACGGGCTAGGCTAAGTGAAATAATGGACGCTTTTGTTAATGCAGGGACTCCTGTCCTCTTTATATCTGCGGAGACGGGGGAAGGAGTTACTGAGCTTATGACTAAAGTAATGATGATATTGAGTCAGGTAGGTGAAGAGGTCAGAGCAGAAACGAAGAGCCCGAAGGCTGTCTTCCATCCGCAGCCAAGAGGTACTGGAATCAGTATAAGCAGGGAAGGAGATGTTTATATCGTGACAGCGCCTGAGCTTGAGCGTATCCTTGCCAGAGTAGATATGACCAGTCCAGAGGTACGCCGGCAGCTACGTGGAATTCTAACTAGGCTAGGTGTCGGCCGAGCCTTAAAGAATATCGGAATTAAACCAGGTGATAAGGTACGTTGTGGCAATTTTGAGTGGGAGTGGTGACTGGTGCTCCTGTAAGAATGATGCTTTGGAGGTTGGAATTGAATATAGGAGTTCTGGGCGGTACTTTTGACCCCATTCACCGGGCGCATATATTAGTGGCTATGGAAGCAAGAGAATGTTTAAATTTGGATAAGGTCCTCTTTGTCCCTGCTGCTCAAACACCACTGAAAGAAGATGTCTCGATATCTTCTGTAGAGCACCGTGTTCAAATGCTACTTCTGGCTATAGCTGATTATCCTTATTTTAAAATGTCCACTATTGAGATAGACCGTCCCGGTACTTCTTATACCGTTGATACTATTGCCGAAATACAAAGCAAGCTCGGGATTGGGGACGAGCTTTTTTTTATTATGGGTTGTGATAGTCTGGTACAGCTCCCCCGATGGAAAGAACCTTCCCGTATTATTCAGATGTGCTGGCTGGTAGCGGTACCCAGACCGGGGTGTTCCTTCGATGAAGTAAATATTATGGAAAAGGTTATCCCCGGTTTGTCTCGGAGACTGGTTCTTCTGGATAAGCCGGAAATAGATATCAGTGCCACGGAAATCAGAGAACGGGTTGCTAAGGGCTTATCCATTCATCCTCTCGTCCCCGAACCAGTAGAAGAATACATCAAACGGCATAAACTGTATTTGCCTGAATCGAAGGTTTAGATTTAAGATAATAAAGGTCTTTGTTGGGGATAGGGTTACACATCCAGATTCTTAACACTCTTGGCTCGTGCCTGGATGAAGGCTTTGCGGGGCGGGACTTCTTCGCCCATCAGCATATGAAATGTGTAATCAGCTCTGGCAGCATCATATATGTTCACGGTAAGTAACGTACGGGTTGCTGGATTCATCGTTGTTTCCCACAGTTGCTCGGCACTCATTTCACCAAGTCCCTTGTAGCGTTGGAGCTCGATATTTTTAGCTCCTTTTAGCTGGCGTAATGCCTCATCTTTCTCCTGCTCAGAATATACCCACTGCTCCTGTTTCGAGTTTCTGATACGGTATAAAGGTGGTTGGGCGATAAAAAGATACCCGTTATGAATAAGTGGTTGCATGTGTCGGAAGAAGAATGTCAATAACAGAGTGCGAATATGGGAGCCATCAACATCAGCGTCGGTCATCAGGATAACCCGGTGATAGCGGAGTTTTATTAGGTCAATCTCGTCATCAATGCCGGCTCCCAGGGCGGTGATAATAGCGCGTATTTCTGTGTGGGACAGTATCTTGTCTGATGCTGCCTTTTCCACATTAAGGATTTTACCGCGAAGCGGCAGTATTGCCTGAAATCGGGGATTTCTGCCTTGCTTGGCTGAACGACCAGCTGATTCTCCCTCAACCAGGTATATTTCGCAGAGGGATGGCTCTTTTTCCGAGCAATCAGCCAGTTTACCGGGAAGGGTGGCTGAAAGAAGACTGTTCTTCTTGACAATCAGGTCACGAGCTTTTCGTGCTGCTTCTCTGGCTTTAGCGGCGAGGATACATTTTTCAGCAATCTTTTTTAGGTCATCAGGATGCTCGTCGAAGTAAAGTGAAAGACCATCTCCCACAACACTTTCCACGGCGCCTTTAGTTTCGGGGTTGCCCAGTTTGGCTTTGGTCTGTCCTTCGAACTGTGGCTGGTGGAGCTTAACGCTGATAACGGCCGTAAGGCCTTCTCTAACATCCTCACCGGTCAGGTTAGGCTCGTCGTCTTTGAGAAATTTATTTTTATGGGCGTAATCGTTAAGGACTCGAGTGAAAGCCGTACGAAAGCCCGTAAGGTGGCTGCCACCGTCCTGAGTATTCACACAGTTTGCGAAGCTAAAGATGGACTCAGTGAAGCCATCGTTATATTGGAGAGCAACTTCAACCTGGGTACTATCTACTGTTTTAGAAATAAAGATTGGATGACGGTGCCAGGTTGTCCGGTTCCGGTTAAGATGCCGAACGAAACTGGTGATACCGCCTTCAAAATAAAAAGTTATTTCACGGTCATCTCTTTCATCCATGAGGCTAATTTCCAAGTCTTTATTCAGGTAAGCCATTTCCCTTAGCCTCTCACTCAGAGTATCAAAGTCATACCCGGTTTGGCCAAAAATTTCTTCATCAGCGAGAAAGATTGTGGTGAGTCCAGTATCGTTAGCTTCACCTACCTCTTTGACATCGCCCAGTGGTATTCCCTGGCGGTATTCTTGCTCATATGTCTTGCCATCACGCTTAACGATAACCTTGAGCCAGGAAGAAAGAGCATTTACTACTGAGGCACCAACACCATGGAGGCCGCCTGATACCTGGTAAGTTTTACCGCCGAACTTTGCTCCGGCGTGAAGGACAGTCATCACGGTCTCAAGGGCTGATTTATTGGTAGTGGGATGAATTTCGACTGGAATACCGCGGCCATTATCTTCAACCTCAACCGAGTTATCCTTGTGGATGTTAACAGTAATTTTGTTGCAGTATCCAGCCATGGCTTCGTCGATGCTGTTGTAGATGATTTCGTAGACCAGATGTTGAAGTCCGCGCTGGTCAGTACTGCCGATATACATACCCGGTCTAAGACGTACTGCCTCACGCCCACCGAGTACGTGAATATCCTGGACTGTATAGCTGCCAATCTCTTCGTTGTTTACTATCGGTAAAGACGTGTCCTGTGTCATAGCTGGTCGTTACTCCCTATACAGAGTTTAAGATAGGTGGGTATCAAAGGCTTAGTGAGCAGGTTTTTATGGATAGAGAAGTGATTGAAGTGATATCTAGATACTAAAATTAACATACTTATTAATTATAGCATAATTTGAGCGTAAAGTGAAGCTATTTACTTGTTTTTCGAAGGAGGGGTTATTATCATTCTTTATGGTATAATGTGTTTAAGAGGTTAGCCATGCACGAGGCGCTGCTCTATGAGAAACTCCAAAACTCCAGAGTGCAGTGCCATACCTGCCAGTGGCACTGTAAAGTTAGCGTAGGTAAGTTTGGTGTCTGTGGTGTCTATCAGAACCGAGGTGGAGTCCTCTATAATCTGAATTACGCTCTGGTCTCATCATTAGCTGCTGACCCCATCGAAAAAAAGCCGTTATTCCACTTCTATCCAGGGAGCTTGGCTTTCTCTCTGGGTTCTCTAGGATGCAACTTTCACTGTAAGCACTGTCAGAACTGGGAAATCTCTATGGTTGATACCCGGACGGTGCAACGTGGTTGTCAGGAAATTAAACCCAAAACGGCAATAGAAATGGCTAAACGCTATCAATGTCAGGGTATTGCCTGGACGTACAATGAACCAGGCATCTGGCTTGAATATACGCTGGATTCCGCCAGGCTGGCTAAGGAAAATAATCTCTATACTGTCTATGTAACCAATGGTTATTCTACTCCTGAAGCCTTGGATGCCATCGGACCTTTTCTGGACGCCTGGCGTGTCGATATTAAAGGTTTCTCTGATTCTTTTTATCAGGGATTAGCCAGGGTGCTCCATTGGCAACAGATACTTGAAGTTACCCGGCGGGCTAAAGAAAAGTGGAATATGCATGTTGAAGTGGTGACCAACATCATACCCACTATGAATGACGACGACCAGCAGCTGGAAGGCCTTGCCTGTTGGATACGGGATGAGCTTGGTGAGTTAACGCCATGGCACGTAACCAAGTTCTATCCTCACCATCAGTTGATGCATATACCACCAACTCCAGTAGCTACTCTTGAGCGTGCCTACGAGATTGGAAAAAGGGCTGGACTAAAGTTTATCTACCTTGGCAATGTACCGGGACATCAGAGTGAGAGTACTGTTTGTTACTCATGCGGGGGGGTTAATGTAGAGAGATATGGTTACCGGACCAGCGTGGAGGGTCTGGAAGGCTCTAAGTGCCGGTTCTGCGGTGCCGAGTTAAATTTCAAGGTAGCACAATAAAGAGAGTCAAAGAAGAGATAAAGTCTTTCTTAAAAATATATCTTCCCCTTAGTAAGGGAGGAAAGGGTGGGAGTTAATGATCAGGAACCCAGTCGTAGCTGGATCATTCTATCCAGAAGACCCTGATGAACTCAGATCAACGATTCAAGAAATGGTTGATGAGAAATCAGCTAAGGAGGAGGTAATTGGTCTGGTAATACCACATGCCGGATATATTTATTCCGGACCGGTGACGGGTGCCACTCTCTCCAGAGTAAGATTTGCCGATACCTTTATCATTATCGGGCCCAATCATACAGGAATGGGCAAGCCTATAAGTGTTATGACCGAAGGTGTATGGAAAACCCCCCTTGGCAAAGTTGAGATTGACTCGGAACTGGGCAAGCAGATTCTGGCTGAATGCAAGCACATGGAAGATGACCAGCGAGCACATTACCGTGAGCACTCCATCGAAGTCCAGCTTCCATTCCTGCAGTATCTGAAACCGGACATAAAATTTGTTCCCATTATTTTCGGCTATGCTAGAACGGATATTTACAAGGAAATCGGTAAGGGAATAGCCAGAGCTATCAAAAAGTTAAATCGAGAGGTAGTCATCGTTGCCTCAAGTGATATGAACCATTATGAAGCCCAGGATGTGACACGGGGGAAAGATAGAGAAGCTATTGGAGCGATACTCGATTTGAATGAGGACGAGTTGATAAAAAGAGTCAGGGACTTCAATATCACAATGTGCGGTTATGCACCGGCGGTCGCTCTTATCTGTGCTGCCAAGGAATTGGGGGCAAAAGGGGCGGAACTGGTCAAATATATGACCAGTGGAGATACTACCGGTGATTATTCAAGTGTGGTCGGCTATGCTGGGGTAATTATCACAGGGATGTCCCCTCTGGTGAAACTGGCCAAAGAGACAGTTGAGACCTATGTCAGAGAGGGTGAGACTCCTGCTCCACCAAGCGAGCTGACCCCTGAGATGAAGGAGAGGGCCGGGGTCTTTGTTTCTATCCATAAACTGGGTGCGTTACGCGGCTGTATTGGTACTTTTGAACCGACGACAGAAAATGTCGCTGAAGAAATTATCGGCAATGCCATCAACTCGGCCACGAGAGACCCTCGTTTCCCTCCCATCTCCCCCAACGAGCTTATAGACCTTGACTACAGTATTGATGTCCTTACTACGCCTGAGCCTGTCGAGAGCGAGGATGAGCTTGACCCGAAGAAATACGGGGTCATCGTG
>CAYOHA010000122.1:0-7821 GCA_964403625.1 uncultured Dehalococcoidales bacterium
TAATATACGTTCAAAATCAAGACTGGTTATTACATTCGCCATATTCCCGTAGCCGTAATCTCCCCTTACTTCAGGACGGAATACCTCGAATCCAGGGGATAGAATTATGGCGCCAACGCTTATGCTTATCTTCTCTGCTTTTTGATTGAAATCGATGGCTTTGTTCGCACACACTTCTTCGCAAAGACGGCATTTCTTCTCTTTAAGGTAGAGACAACTTTCATCTATATAAGCGATAAGTGGGATAGCTTGGTCGAAGTATATGTGAATGGCTTTGTTCTTTGATATTTCCTGATTAAACCGGTCAGGGTATAGAGTCGAGCAGTACTCAACACAGGTGGTACAACCCCTACATTTATCCAGTATAACGTACCTGGGCTTTTTAATCAGGGTTACCTTGAAGTCTCCTGCTTTACCTTCTACACCATCAACTTCAGTATAACTCAGGACTTCTATGTTGGGATGCCGGCCGACCTCGACCAGTTTAGGCGAAAGAATTCACATCGAGCAGTCATTGGTGGGAAAAGTTTTGTCAAGCTGAGCCATATGGCCACCAATTGCGGGCAACCTGTCAACAAGGTAAACCTTAAAACCCGCATCAGCCAGGTCAAGAGATGCCTGAATACCACTTATTCCCCCACCCACCACCATAACATCTCCAAAATTTCTTTCTCCAAGACTTCTGGAAAGCTGTTGAATTCTTTCATTTAGCAACAGTTCTTTTACCATTGTTCTCTTTCCTTATCGGATTTCTTCAATTGCTAAATCACTTCCAGGATAATTTCGGTGATATCCTTGATCTCTAATGCTTCGCTATCCTTCAGGTTTAACCTGCTATCCTCAAAATTGATAATACAGTAAGGGCAGGAGGTAACCAGCACCTCAGCGCGAGTATCCATAGCTTGCTCCAACCTGAGGTTAGAAAATCTTTCAACTTTAGCAGTGTCCATCCAGATTCTACCACCTCCACCCCCGCAGCAGAGGCTGTCTTTCCGCAAATCAGCCATCTCAACCAATTCCAGGCCGGGTATCCTCTTTAAAATTTCTCGGGGTTCGTCATATATACCGTTATGCCTGCCCAAGTAACAAGGGTCGTGATAGGTGATTTTCTTCCTGTATTCTTTGGTGAACTCAAGTCTTCCCTCATTAATAAGCTCGGGCAAATACTGAGAAATATGGTACACCTCAAAGTTGACATTAAACTCTCGGTACTCGTTTTTGAAGGCATGGTAGCAATGAGGAGAAGAAACAAGGATTTTATGCACCCCGTTTTCTATAAAGGTTTTAATATTTTCCCGGGCTAGTCGTTTGAATAAGTCCTCATCGCCTGTCTTGCGGATACTTTCTCCGCAACAGTTTTCCTTTTCGCCCAGTATCCCGAAATCCACTCCGGCTTTGTTCAGGATATTCGCTGTGGCGATGGCCACCTTTTTTAATCTCGGGTCATAGCAGAGGTAGCAGCCGGGGAAATAAAGGAACTCTGTCCCCTCGGTAAATGTTTTTACATTCAGGCCCTTTGCCCAGTCTGCCCTGTTGGCACGCGGTTCACGTAAGGGATTACCTTCGGCGCCAAGGCTTGCTCTCACGGTATGAATTGGAGCCGGAGAAACTCCATATTCCGAAGCTATCCTGCGGAACGATACAGTAACATCGACGGTTCTGACTCCTCTGGGGCACTGCTGCGGGCAGTTCCCACAGGTGGTACAGCGCCACATATCTTCGCTTTCTATTTCAGGCTGACCGAATACGGCCTGCCGGACAATGTTGACCATACTGAAACTTGTGACCCTGTTCCACGGGCAAACAGTATCGCATTTTCCGCATTGATAGCATAATTTGAAGGATTTCCCGCCCGCCTCTTTTATGGCGGCTTTTGCTTCTTTGAAGAGTGAAACAATCTCCACTATTTTCTTCCTACTTTATGTTTGGCCCTTCTGTAACATTCGGACAACAGCATCTGCAATATTTTCCAATCCATATTTATCTACCAGTGTCTCCAAGCCTATCTCCATCTCACTTTGTTTCTCCGTGTCTTCCTCTTCCTCTTCTCTTTCTTCGTAAGTCAGGGCATCAGATAAGCACCATTGGACACACATTGGCTCTTCCAACGGCGGATCATTTTCACACATATTGCAGGCTAGAGGGAGACCGGAATCAGGTTCTTTAAAAAGTGTTCTGGATGGACAGGATGACCTGCAGAAGGCACATTCGTCAAATTCCTTGCCGTCCATCACGTATTTACTTCTGGAAGTGCATTCAGCTCTAGCATATTCACCAGCGATTACAGGAACAAAAATGTTTTTTAGCGGTTCGCGAACCACCCCGATATGGGACCTTGCCGGATTATTACTGCTATATTGCGGCTTGGCATGAAAGATAGAGCAGGCTACTTCACATGCCTGGCAGCCATTACATTTATCGACATCAATTTTGATTACTTTTATTGTTTTCTTTTTCTTTTCACCCGTCATATTTCATACTCTCGCGTTTTTCCATCTCTATTTTAATGGAGCCTTTTGAGAAGCAGTATTTTGACTGTCTGTCAAAATACCCCTTTTCAAGAAGTCTTCGCCAACATAACTTAAACCCAGTTCCTGTAAAGACTCCATAGTCGGAATACCCTGATTATTCCATCCCTTAAATTTATAATATTCATCCAAGAGTTTAGCTTCGTACTCGGGGAATCTTCTTCTCCAGTGGTCGTCAGGTGGCTTTTCATCAGCTCTTCTCATGCCTCTTCTAACATTTACTGCTCTGAGTAGCGTCCGATTTCTTTTTGCTATTTGAAATAGTCCTGCTTCATCGATATCAATCTCAGTTGCTGAAGAGACTACTTGAGGCAAATTATGTATATGATAAGGAGGCTTAATGGGGAATGATGATAGGCCGGCGCATGTCCCGAGAGTATCATCGATGTAATGCATCATCTCCTGCCATTCAACAAGTTCACAGGTCAATTTAATAGAAGGGTAATATGGAAATGAGCCCGGTTCCCAGTTTAAGATAAACTCTTTGAACGCTTCTTGAGGAACCTGAATCCAGTCTTTAACAAACTCTTCTTTCTCCTCTCTCGTAGCGAAGGGGGCTTGGGGTATCTGCCCTTCAATCTGGGTAATGTTGATTTTCTCACCCGTTGACCACATCAGATAAAAAATAGGATTTGTCACCCCTAGTTTGATAGGAATTTGTTCATGCTTCTTAATGGTATTATGGTCATAAGCTTCAGCCCCTTTGCCAATCTTACGGGCTGCCCAGTAGACACCATCCGCCAGTATATCGCCAATTCCTTCGCGCCTGACAATCTTTTCCAGTAGCCAGAAAAATCTTCCCTCGCTATCGGACGGCATTCCTGCCATATCTCGGTCAGTTAGAATCCCCGCTTCATAAAGTTCGAGGGCAAAAGCCATCACCTGTGGGGCTGTGTATCCATCTATTCCATACTCCTGAGCAAGACCGGCAATTCTGAAACCGAAGTCCAGATCTGACATTGCCGCCATTGTGTAAGTAAGCTTAGTGTAGCATTTCATCATGTATCTCTGAAGTTTCGGGTGAATAACTATGGCTCCGCATTTTACCGGGCAGTTATGGCAGCTTATCAGCCGCTCCACTGCTTTGTCCTGTATTCCACTCCAGTACTCCTTAACCTCGTTATTCCAGAAATCCCTTCTCCGTTCGCGGGCATTGCCCCAGGCAAAACTGGCTGTGTGCCACTCCTCATCGTGTATTGCCATCTCCTGGGGAGACCCGAGCCCGGCTAAAATGGGCGGTACATTCTTAATTGGATGTTCTTGTCGGTACTGTATATATTTCAGTACTTCGTTACAAAGCTCAAAAAGTTTCGCTGGTCGGGCTACGTTGACATCCTTCGTCCCGCGAACAGCTATCGCCTTTAGCCTTTTAGCACCCATAACGGCACCTATTCCGCCTCGACTGGCACTGGACCGACCATGCTCGATGGAGGCGAAATATACCTTGTTCTCACCGGCTAAACCAATAGACGCCACCTGGGCTTTCGGCTCTTTCAGCTCCTGTCGAATAAGTTCTGAAGCCTCCTGGGCACCTTTACCTTGCAGATGAGAGGCGTCACGTATTTCAACTCTGTCATTATTTATCCAGAGATATACCATATTCGGAGACTCGCCACGTATAATTACCTTGTCATAACCGGCATGCTTCAATTCCGGTGCCCAGAATCCTCCCATTAATGAATATGCCATCAATAGTGTCTGAGGAGAAAAGGTAGAAACAACGGTACGATTTGCTCCAGGAACAGGTGTACCGCAGAGGAGACCAGTCCCGAATATCAGTAGATTATCGGGGGAAAATGGTTCGGTTTCAGGTGGGACTCTGTCCCATAGTATCTTGGTGTTGGTACCCAGCCCTCCTAGATACATTTCGGTTATTCCTGGGTCTGTTGCTACTCTTTCAATATTCCCTCGCGACAGATCAATTTCTAAATTAAATCCGGTCTCTGCGTACCTCATCTTTTACCCCGCCATATCTTATGGTTTCTTAATACTCCTGCCTGTTTGGAGGATACTAATATGCTTCGACTACCGAGTTAAAATACTCGTTGGCTTTTTCAGTGAGTAGATCATGGTATTCCTGGAACAGGGCTGCAGCTTTAGAACGTAACCACTCCTCAGGTAACAGTCCATCAGGTAAGTCAGGGTCATAAAACGGCAATTTGCGGTATTCGTGAATCAAAGCAAATCTTTCTACAAAGTACTCACAAGCTTCAATAACCTCGCCAGCCCTAATGCGTTGTGACCATTCTTCAAACCTGGGCTGGTATTTAGCAATAAAACTGGAGTACATCTTATGAATCCGG
This sequence comes from uncultured Dehalococcoidales bacterium, assembly GCA_964403625.1. Taxonomy (GTDB): domain Bacteria; phylum Chloroflexota; class Dehalococcoidia; order Dehalococcoidales; family UBA2162; genus CAYOHA01. The sequence goes on from CAYOHA010000122.1 coordinate 4,832, forward strand.
CTCAGGTCCCAGCAGCTTGATATTAATTTCTGAGCATCGGTAAGACCCTGCTGTTTAGCCTGGAAGATGCGAATATATTCAGCGACACCAAGCTTCTCTGCCAGCTCTGCCACTTCTCGGGTCAAATCGTAGGGCGAAATCATAGTAGCCCCTCCCAGCGCTCCATACCCCATCCAGATTAACTCTCGGCGTAAAGTATTTCTCCTTGTCCGCTCTTGCTCGGGAATAGAATAGGTCACAATATTCCAGGTACCATCCCAGCTGGTATTTCTTCGAACGAACACGCGCTGTGCCCCTTTGGTCAACAGGCTGTATCCGTTCGGCGTTAACGAATAGTAACTTTTCCGTCCTCTGCTTTTCCCTCTACTTCTTACTTTCAGTAGTCCAGCCTGGCACATCCGTGATACGGCTGACCTTATCGCCTGCTCGGAAAGGCCGAAATTACTGAAAAGGATTATCAGGCTCCCGATTCCGATTTCTCCTCCACGATCGAGAAGATAGTCCCCATAAAGGGTCAACATAGCAGACTGCGGACGTATTATACGTTTCCGGGAGTTCTGTGAAATTATGGTTTTATATATCATTTATTTTATATAGCGATTTATTTTCGTTATTATATATAATAACCACATTAAATATGATTGTCAATACCTCTCTAAAAAGCTGTATTATCAAAAATGCAGGTCATGAGTTTGGGGTTCTGATAATTTTACTGCCGAGTTAAAGTAATACTACTGAGAAATGTTTTTATTGGGAAACGTTTCTCAGGTCAGCTCTTTACTAGCAACATCACCAGATTTTCAGTTGATTACCTGATACAAGCAGTGAGGACTATTTAATAAACGTCCTTAATGTGACTCGTGTGCTTGTTATAAATTTCACAAAAAGACTTTCTGGTTTCTCATCAATGGGCTTCCCAAAAAAGCGAAGTGCCGAGGACCAGAATCGAACTGGTGACACGCGGATTTTCAGTCCGTCAAGAGAACCTCTGCGTAGAAATATTAACTCATTTAGCTGCTGTAGGTCAAGCGGCCCAACAATTGCTGCTGTCCTTCGAGCAGGATAGGCAGGGGAACGGTGATGGACACAGGGCTGAGGCGGTGCTTCAGATAAGAGAATTTTCCCGGCCCCAGACTACTAAATAGTCCTGGGGCTTTTTATTGGCGATTACCGACCAGGAAGAATTAATGCCAAAGAGAAAAAAGCGAGGATAAGGTCTATAAAATGACACAGCTTACTGCCATTAGCGACTTCAAAGGATATTTTGAGCTCAAGGAGGTACGAAAGAGACTTATTGCCGCTGCCACCAATCCTAGGGATAAGGCTTTTGTCTGCTTGTTGCCGAGCACAGGGATAAGTATTTCGGAAGTGACCCAACTGGAGGAAAGTGATATTGACCGTAAGAGAGGAACTTTGACTATCACACACTTAAAAGAGTGGTTGACATTGAAATGCCCTAACTGCGGAGAGATTTTGGGTAAACGGCATATTTTCTGCCCGGCTTGCGGGAACAAGGTGTACCAGGCTATCCGAGAGAAGGTCAAGCAACGCAGACAACGAATAATACCTCTTGACCGTGATACTTTGCGACTGCTGGATGAATATCTAGAATGGCGGTGCCAATTTGCTTACCGCGGTCCACTGGTGTTCCCGTTTACCCGCCAACGTGGCTGGCAGCTGGTTGAAAGAATTAGCCGGCGGGCAGGGATAAAGGGGCTCCATCCCCACAGTCTCCGCCGTTTGCTGTCTACAGCATGGGTAAGCAAAGGTCTTGATGTAAAGAAACTCCAGGTGCTTCTTGGTCATGCGAGCATAGTCACTACCATGGAATATGTTGATACTAATTTTGAGCAGATGAGGTCTGAATACACGAAACTTTGGGAAAACAAAGAAGATGAAGAACACACGGACTAGAAAACCACAGATGCAGAAAAGCCCAAGTAGTGATAGGGGTCGACAGGGACCACAGAATATGTCCGTACCTTGGGGAAGAGGCGCATCAGAGTATCGCCCTGGCGTCTTTACCAAACAGTATTTTGAAAAACACGGTGAAGCCTGCGCTGCTGACGTCTACCGTGCTCTGAGCGAGGAGATAGAGCGACTAAACAAAGAGCGAATTGAGATAGGCGAAAAGCCATTTCGGAGACCAAACTACTCTAGTTTCAGCAGGTATATGCACTGGTTTCTGATACTGGGACTCATAGACCGGAGCGACAGACGGGAGCCGGCTATCTACGATTTCCTGCATAAGCGTGTCTTCTACAGCTTGACTGACAAAGGAAAAGCTGAGGAAGCCCCATGGGGAGACCCAGTGCGGGCAGCGCACCCAGAGATACGCTGAGGCGGCAGGCAGAGGTATTATTACGGGCACCTGAGGATAAAGAATAAGCACTTTTAAAGGGCATCAGGATAAGTTTCATAGGTAAAAGAGGCCAACAAAGAGCACAATAGAGGTTAATCTCCAGGTCATGAAGGGTCACTTACGCCTATCATATAGAGTCAATCAAAATATCACTTTGCGGTCACTTTCAAGAGATAATTTAGGAGGTATGAAATGGGTCGACTAACCAAAACAAAGATAGACGAGATAGCAAAGCTAAGAGGGAAAGGCTATACCCAGAAGGAAACAGCAGAAAAGGTGAAGGTTCACCTGCGGACAGTACGGAAATACGACCCTTTGCACGAGAGCAAGCCAACCAAGCGGCACTCAGTTGAGGATAGGCTTACAGCCCTAGAGGGAGCACTAAGGGCATCCTGGGACTGGATTGATCTCCTGTATACCACGATAATGCGGTCTTATGGGCTTACCAACCCATTTGAGGAGGAAACATATCCGTGCCCCCGTTGCAGTGGAAAGTTGGAGTATGACGAGCACCAATTTGTTCATGTATGCCGCTATTGCGGGCATAAGATCTTCCCTCCACTCTATTGGTGCTATTGCTGCTTTTCTCAGCAAGAAATGAATTACATCGAGGAAACAGACGAGTGGG
>CAYOHA010000123.1:0-7806 GCA_964403625.1 uncultured Dehalococcoidales bacterium
TGAGGTGTCGATAGTTCTGGTAGAATCCACTGCAAGCACCAGGTTGTCCACAATCTCTCTGGGGATACCTTCTGGCTCAATGATAATTTCTTTTATGACAGCATCGGCAGCTTTCGAACTGCGGGCAGTTATCTTTACTTTCTTGATACCGATATTATTCGGACGGATAGTAAACTGGACACTGCCAATATCGTTGGCACCAATTTCGACTGTCTCGACCGGTTCATCCAGCAGTTCGAACCAGTCAGACTGCTCAATCTCAACCTGGACGTTCTGTGTTTCATCCAGGTAGTTGTAGACTGCTACCCGGACAGGGAACTCCTCTCCTCTGATTGCTGAGTATGGCAGGTCAATGGTTAGGAAGAAAGGCTGGAATACTCTGAGTTCGCTTTCTGCTACGCCCAAGCCTTTCTCCTTAGATATAGCCACAGCCCGTAACATCCAGGTAGTAATGGAATCAGGGACGATTAACGGCTCGGTAGCTCTACCACTGGCATCTGTCATCAGGTCAGTCCAGATCCAGGTCTCAGGGAAAAACTGTCTGACTCTCTCAACTTCAGCCAACTCTGTGGGTTGCCCGACGACTATAGCAGCTGGAGGCACTACTATTTCTTCTTCTGCCATTTCCACCATTGCTACATCACCTTTCATACCGAAGAACCGCATTACTTTGTTGAGGAACCCCCCCTCTGTTTGCGCCTCATATTCTTTACCCTCGGGCACTTTCTTATTAGTCATCACTATTACACCGGCATCGTCAAAAATATCCACTGCACCCTTGGTGGTATAGGTAGGATAGAAGGAAATTTCGTGTATCTCCGCCTGAGGCTCCATATAGAGCTTCTCCAGCTCATCGAAGACCTGCTGAAGGTTAAGGCGGTTTTCGGCAAGGATGAACACTGACTTATCCACTATCGCAATGCCAACCTTTGCCTGCCCTTCTGTCTTGATATTTAGATTTACTTCATCAGCGGGTTTTACCTCTTCTTCACTGAATTCAGCTTCTACTTTATGCGAATAGGCTGCACCCACATTGAAAGGTAAATAATCGGCGGCAACTTCAGCATTAGGCAATATCTGGTAGACAAGCAGCTTGGAGACGGGAGCCATCAGAGGTGTGGTGCTGAAGGAGAAGTCCTGACTATTAGTATAATCGGAAAAAACTACTTTGTTACGGGAAACGACCTCGTAATAAAAATTAGCTGCTCTGTTTGTCGAATAAATCTTGAAGGCTATTTTCTGCCCTACGGCTGGAGTGCCTTCGGTTACCTGCTCCACGTGAATGAAATTCCCCGAAGGTGAATATGTAGCCTGAAGGGATATAGAGGTATAGCTATCTTCGGAACTGGCTTCAACCATCAGAGCTATGGCTTCTTCTGGTGGTGAAATTTCGATAACTGCCATACCTTTTGAGGTTTCCACATCTTTCACTTCTGTTTTAAAATCCTCGAACTGGCTGTTCATATAGGTTATCGTTGTTTTTACACTGGCGTCAACAGGCTGGTTGCCAGGTGTTTCCGTAATAACGAGTAAGCTGAAGGGTAATCCGGGCTTGAAAACCGACCCTTCCGGAATAACCTGGAGATTAACCGGCGACTGTGCTACGGTAAGCAATCGGCTGGTCTTCTCCGTGTAGCCAGTAGATTTTTCCTCAACAGTCACGTTGAGTAAAACATTGCCCTGACCACCGGCGGCTGGTGTTCCGGCTACATACTGCGCCGCCGGCAGTTCAAATTCTATTGTTCCATCAATTTCTCTGGTGAAGGTAGCGTAGTCCTGCCATTCGCCGACATACTTGGATGCTACAATGGTGAGTTCGCCTTTTACCGGTTTACCAAAGCTGTATGCAGCGCTAACCGTACCCTTTATCGGTTCGTCAACCAGGAACCACTCTTTGGGCAGTTCTACCTTCACTTCATATTTGGGTAGTACATACTCTTCTACACGGACATCCAGCTGGTTCCTTGCCTTCTCGGTAACTACGTTAATTTTCCAGACTCCTAGATTTGGCTCATCAGAGATAGGTAGATCGATTCCAGCCATGCCGTATTCATCAGTGACAATAATACTGCGGAAAATCTTGATACCCTTGTTATCCAGAATCTCCACGGTAGCTGACTCTACGGTTGGTTTTAACTCAGGGTCTAGAGTAAGCACTCTGATATGGATTATCTGTCCTGGTTTGTATATCGGTTTATCTGTCTCAACAAACGCCAGGTAGCTCTTTTCTACGTTGATAGAAGCTTTATCAGAAAAACTAGATCCCTTTAGCTGAATTTCATACTTGCCATCTTCAATACCAGGGACATTGAGAGGTACAACTCCTTTGCCGTCAATAGTTGCCTTAGCACTGGCGACTACCTTGCCGTCTTTAAGTAGGGTAACCTCGACATTGTCTTTTGCCATCTGTTCGCCTTTGAAGAGTGTCAACGAGACAGTTGCAGTACGGCCACTGTAGAGTACCTCCGGTACCAGTGCCAGATAACTATCCGCTCCCTGAGCTGTCTGACGGGTACACGCCGGCAGGATTGTCATGATAAGGGAAACGATAATAGTAAAAATGCCTAGCTTTAATAATCTGTTTTTCATAATACAACCTCCTGGCTTACTTTATCGGTAACATCTATATCTAGTATAACGACACAACCATAAAAAAGTTAGTAATCAGTACTTTATATTTTTTACTAGGATAATCAGTAACTACTTAGCCAAGAGTTCAAAACGTTTTAGCCAATAATTCACCTCCGGAATTAACTAATAATCCCCGGATTCTTACTATTATTGGACTCTTATCTTCCTTAGGTCGCTGGTAAAACTTATTTTTTAATAGACTATACTGAACCCATAATACAAAGGCTAAATCCGTTTATGCTGGTTTCGGCTCTAAATCTGTCCCCGAGTATTTAGAGGTCAGAAAGGCTTCCAGACAGTAGAATGGCTTATTGACCTTCGCGTAATTTAACGGACAATGGTATACTCCCGGTGGTATAACAACAACTGTAGGGCTTGTAATTATATGTTTTTCCCGCTCCGGCCCGAATGAGAACTCTACTTCGGCATCATATTCTTTCATATTCATCGGATTTGAGCCAAAGAAGAAAAAGAATTCTGTGAAATTATGTTTATGGGTTGGCTCATGGAACATATATGGTTTTCTCACCACTGTCAGTCCCAGACTCATCTTGGCACCCGCTGGAATAAGAAACTCTGGGACTGCTCCCAGTCCCAATCCTTCTCCACCCCACTGGTTTACTTTCACGACTCCTTTTGTGAAATATCTGTTATAATTGGGTTCGGCTACTCTTATTTCTGTCAGGTCTTCTCCTAAATCTACTCCGGAGTATTGAGATGTCATGAAGGCTTCCAGACAGTAGAAAGGCTTATCGACTTTCGCATAATTTAGCGGAGCATGGTATACCCCCGGTGGGGCAATAACAATTGTTGGGCTTGAAATCACATGCTTTTCCCGGTCTGCCCCGAATGAGAACTCTACCTCGGCATTAAACTCATTCATGTCCATCGGATTTGAACCGAAAAAGTAAAAATACTCTGTGAACATATGCTTATGAGTCGGTTCGTGAAACATATATGGTTTTCTTATGACCGATATTCCCAGATTCATCTTGGCAACGGCTGGTATTATATCTCCTCCTCCCAGCCCGATTCCTTCTCCTCCCCATTTGTTTTCTTTTACAACGTCTTTCAGGAAGTATTTTTCGTATTTCAATTCAGTCTTTTTCTCAGCTGATTTTTTCGCCACTTCTTTCTCCTTACATTTCTATTACAATTCTTACCAGTCTGTTTCTCTTCAAACAGTCATAATTCCCTCCCTAGTATATAGAATGATCTGCTGCCAGTAATTGTATCACTTTTCAGGTCAGTATTATCAATAAATCACATAATGATTTGATATACTTTAACCAATTGTCCTAAAATTCCTGCAAAAGGCTAGACAATGATTAAGGTAGAATGCAATACTATTGATGAAATTAGGCAGGTTTATTATCTAAGTAATTGTTGGGTTGCTTCAAACCTTGACACTTTGTTGTAAAAAAATGATGAAGGAGGAAATATAAATGGCAACTGATTCTTCGACAAGTGGTGTTAATTGGGAACGTTTCAATCGTTTAAGAGAAGAAATCGAGAAAAAACACGGAAAGAGTGCCGAGCAGCTTTGTGAAGAGAGGGAAAAGAGGGTAAATGATGCTATTGAATTGAGAATACCGGATAGAGTACCGGTGACGATTCAGACCGGCGTGTTCTCAGCGAGATATGCGGAGATACCGTTATCAGCCATGTATTATGACCATGCTGCCTACCGGGAAGCTTGTCTCAAAACGGTCCTCGATTTTGAACCAGATACCGGCGCCAGTATGGTACTAGTAAACTCGGGGCTTGTTATGGAGTTGCTTGATGTGAAGCACCAGCGCTGGCCGGGTGGGAATCTTCCCCAGGATATTCCTTACCAGTTTGTCGAGGGTGAATATATGAAGGCAGAAGAATATGACCTCTTTTTAGACGATCCCTCTGATTTCATCTTTCGCTACTACCTCCCGCGGGTTTATGGGGTACTTGAACCGTTAAAGAAACTACCTGCTTTCCGAAACATGATTGGTGGTATGGGATTCACTGCCTTCCTCAGCATGCTTGCGAGCCCTGAATTCAAGGACCTCGCTGAAAACCTATCAAAAGTGGCACGGGAACAGGAAAGACTGATGCAAGAGGGTGCTGAATTCTCAGATGTAATGACTTATCTGGGTTTCCCATCTCAATATGGCGGTACTCTGGGCGCTGGAGGCATTGGCTCGGCACCTTTCGATACAATCTCAGATAACTTAAGGGGTATGCGCGGTGCCATGCTAGATATGTACCGTTGTCCGGACAAACTTCTTGCTGCCTGTGAGAAAATCCTGGATTGGCGAATCGCTCAGGCAGTCCCGGCTGTACCCGATGATAAGGGCAACCGGAAAAGAGCCGGTATGCCACTGCACCGTGGTTCACAGGGATTTATGTCGATACCTCAATTCGAAAAATTCTACTGGCCAGGGCTTAAAAAGGCCATCCTTGCTAATATCGAACTCGGGTATATCTCGGCACCATTCTGGGAGGGAATCTGGGACGACCGCCTCGAATACCTCCTCGAGCTGCCGAAAGGCAAGGTTGTTTTCCACTGTGAGTTGACGGATGTCTTCAGGGCGAAAGAGATTCTGGGTAACCACATGTGTATTCAGGGTGGCGTTCCGCCGACAATACTTCAGACCGGTTCGCCTCAGGATGTAGAAGAACTATGCAAAAAACTTATCAAGGTTGTAGGTAAGAACGGTGGCTTTATCCTTGGTCCCGGTAGTGCTATCGATTATGCCAAGCCGGAAAATATCAAAGCTATGGTGAATTCAGCAAAGAAGTACGGCTGGTACTAAAAAAATAAAATGAAACTGAGTTAATTGCTATTCACCATAGCCTTAGAACGTTGTTTCTTAAAGATCTTTCGTTCAACTAAACGCTCTTTTATCAACTAGAGCGGTTTAGGCTTTTATCAGTTTCTTTAGTATATAAACAAAGATAAGTTCGTTCAGAGAAAATTCAGTCTTATAACACTGGTGAATTTCCACTATATAGAATATTTATTAAGTAATTAAGCAATTTGACTAAATAGCTTGACATTTTGTTAGGTGATATGTATACTCCTGACACAATAAATGCATTAAATCGGATTATTTATCGAGTAAAAAATGTTTTTAATAGGACATACCGCAAGCAAATTTGAAAGGCATATCAGGAAGGGATGGAGTAATAGAGGTTAATTTAGTATAAAGAGAGTGGCTCTGCCAGGAGAAACCGGGGTACTGAGGTTAAACAGTTCATCTCAACTTACCAATCCAGAATACCCCTCCATTAACTAGAGTTTTAGGGATAATCGGTTTTTACAGCAGGGTTTGCCAGGTAGGAGGTGATGCCTTTGGAATAAAGAATATATAAAATTATATGAGGCTTATTAGTATCAAATCAACTAAATTCAGGGAGGAGGTGAAATAAAATTGAAGAAGAAGATAGTTTGGCTTGTAATAAGCCTTCTGATGGTTCTATCTCTGGTGATGGTATCATGCGGAACGAAAGAAGTAGAAGAAAAAGAAGTGGAAGAAGAGCAGGAAGAGGTAAAAATAACAGAAACAGAAAAGGAAACGGAGAAAGAGGAGGAAGAGGTAGTTAAGGAGGAGGAAGCGGGACCAAAATATGGTGGAGTGGTTAACATTGTTACCGGCATGGACTCAGCGGGTTTTGATGAGGTTTTCACTATGGCACCAAACGCTATCACGATGAAGCTGACTCATCAGGAGTTATTCATGGGTGACTGGGCAAGAGGGGCTGCCGGTACCGGCGAGTGTGACTGGACGCAGTCTATTCGCAAATTTAATTTATATACTGGTTGTCTTGCCGATAGCTGGGAAATACCTGAATTGGGCACTATAATCTTACACATCCGTCAAGGAGTGAAATACGCTTTAGATCCCAACAATGCGGCAAGCCGTCTACTAAACGGACGGGAGCTTACAGCTGATGATGTGGCATATTCACTGAATACATATATTAACCACCCCCGCGCAGCTCTCCATATGGGTGATACGAGATTTGCCACTATCACGGCTTTAGACAAAGAGACAGTAAAAATCACTCTTCCAAAAACTACTTTTGACGATATCGGGATACTTGGTGATTTCGCCAGCATTATGCCGCCGGAGCTTGAGAAAACATATGGGCTTCCACTTGAGTGGCGGGAATCAATTGGCACCGGGCCGTTCATGTTGAGTGACTTTGTTCCGAGTAGCTCGTCAACCCTTATCAAGAATCCCAACTATTGGGAGAAGGACTCTGTAGGAGAAGGTTTGGGTAATCAATTACCTTATATAAATAGTGTTAGACTTGTGGTCATCTCAGATTCTTCTAGCCAACAAGCCGCCATACGGACTGCCAAGGTTGATATGATACATGGTGTTGGCTGGGAAAATGCCGAAATTCTAAAGCAGACGAGTCATGAGTTATTGTACAAAAAGTTCTATGCTGGTTCGATTGGTGCCATAGCCATGAGGACAGACAATCCGAGCTTGCCCTACTCAAATAAGGATGTTCGCCGGGCACTGATGATGGCGACTGATTTTGAGACAATAAAGAATGAGTACTTCGGGGGCGATGCCCAGATAAATAGCTTCCCAATCGTCGATACTAAAGAATACCACAATGCCTACCTTCCGTTAGAGGAAGCACCGGCATCAGTGCAGGAGCTCTATGTCTATAACCCGGAAAAGGCAAAGCAGCTTCTGGCTGATGCTGGTTATCCCAATGGCTTTAAAGCCACAATACTTTGTGAGACCAGTACTGCCGATTATCTGTCAATAATTAAGGACCAGTGGGCTAAAGTGAATATTGAGTTGACAATTCAGCCTAAGGAGAGCAGCATCTGGATGTCTATCTTCTGGGGCAGGGCATATGATGATTTAATTTTTGCTGCCCCGGGGCCGGTTGCTAACGTATATATTTGTTCCTATTATTCAGGGTGGACATTTGGCGGAAATATGAGTTATATTGACGACCCCGTTGTTTGGAATGCCAAGGATGAGATGATGGGAGTAAGCATCATAGACCCAGTAGCTGCTGATGCAGTAAACAAGGAGCTAATGAAATATGTTCTTGACCAAGCCTGGGAAATACCGTCTCCAGCGCCTCCTGGATTCCACTTCTGGTGGCCCTGGATAAAGAACTACCATGGTGAATCGAGTATGGGCTTTGATAATCCATATTCCTTTACAA
>CAYOHA010000124.1:0-5725 GCA_964403625.1 uncultured Dehalococcoidales bacterium
AAAACCAGAGGACGGCAGTTATATGAAAAAGCTAATCACCATGATAATGCTGGTGTCGCTACTGTTAATTACTAGTATGCCTCAAATAAGGTGTAGAGAAGAGACCGAAAAGGTTGAGCCTACTTATGAAGAGCTCCAGGCAATACAGCAGGAAATGGGTCAAGTCTTGGACGAACTGGGACTTGACGTCTCTTCTGATATAAATATCGATAAAAATCATGTAGAGCTGTATGTGACCGATATCCAGCTATTCTATGAGACACTGGAACAGGCTGGTGTGCAACTACCTGACCACGTGGCGGTAATAGAAATTTATAAACCGTTGGACGAGATTCCCTTCGAGATTAACCCAGACCCCTCCGTTCATTTTCCTCAGCTTAAAATGCGCAGCGGGTCATTTATGGATGCTGAATTAGTAGGCGTATTGGCGCTGGAGGATGGCTACCTTCGAGTTGATGGAGCACTCATCATCTGGCAACCGGACTATTTCGTTCACAACAACGAAGGGATTATTGAAATACTGGACAGAGACGGAGAAGTAGTAGGGCGGGTCGGTGAAGAGATAGTCATGGGAGGCGGCGGTATACCTCTTGAGTATGTCAATAAGTTTCTGAAAGAACCTCTTCCTCTAGATACCGAGGGGCCATTATGGGTTCAGGGTACAGGGACACGGCTGAGCCTGAAGTTCTCGTCAGACCTGTTCGGTCTTGAAGTAATAACTTCCGGCGAAGATAAGGTCTACTTTCTGAAGAGCAAACCACTTCTGGATGAATCGGCGAGACAGGAAATTGCCCTCACCGGTAGTCTGGTGGCCAGTTATAACAGCGTTTTGATAAAACACCCGCATATTCGTGTCGAAGCTAAACCCGAAGAGAATAAGGGCATCGTAAGCTATACAACCTTCTGGCCGGATGACTTTACAGCCCGCATCAACAATGGTGTCTTTGAGATTATGGATGGGTTAGGCAATGTTGTAGTGCATGATGGAGAAAAGGTTGATATTTCAGGTAAGGTAATTTATGGCTATTCGGAGCAACTATTCAATGAATTGCCTGGTGGGTATTTCGGACCTTACCTTATTGTGGATGAAATATTGAAAGGAGAAGAATGAAAAAACTGATAGGCACAATTGCACTTACATCGCTACTGGCAACCACACTTTTGTTACCAGCCGGCTGTACACAGGAAACCGAAGAGACCGAAATTACCCCTTCGGAATCAAACCGCTGGCTGGAACTATTAAAAGTACTGCCTGAAAACGAGGTTACTCTCAAGGCAGCTTATCTACAGGATGAGGCTTATCTGAATGAGAAAAGGCAACAATATCCAGAGGTCACGGAAGAGTATCCAATAATCCGTGACCATCCCTTATTACTCGGGAGTAGTCCGAGTGATTACAGTGATAAAGAGTGGAAAGAGACACTGGGATTCGTTAAAGACGATGTTGACCAGAGGATATACGCCGGTGAGCTTCCTATGAGCTATTATGAGGCAGTGCGGGGTCGTTTCAGTCGGGAAGATGTCGATAGCGCTGTAAGGACAGGCCCAGTGAATGAATTGTTGGAGGTTATTCCCTACCATGGGTATGAGTTCTATAGCTGGGATGGAGACAATGATATTCATTTCCAGTTTCGTAGTGGAGTGCGTCCGCTGGGAAGAGGACACCGGCTGGCACTAATTGACGACTTCATTTTATGGGTACGCTGGACAGATGGTATGAAAGAGATGATAGACAGCTATCAGGGTAATATCGTATCGCTTGCAGATAATGAAGACTATAAATTGCTTGCCGGAGCGCTTGAGGAACTTGATACCGTAACTGCCTATTTCTCCGCTGAGTCGCAATCGGTTAGCTATATTGAAGAAGTGTATAAAGATATAATTGAAGACCCGGAGAATGAATTCCAACAAACTCTGGTTGAAGAAATCCAGAGAGAACTCCGTCTTAAACCATACCGGACACTCGCTTCCGGAGCCGGACTCGACGAGAAGGGGTATTATCTGGTGATAGCACTGGCGAACTCAGATGAAGAGTTGGCAGAGGAAAATGCAACCCTGCTCGAGCAGCGGATAAATCAATCGAATGTAGTATCGGCTACAGCTGATCAGAATAGTGTCAAATGGAGAGATATTATCGATAGTATGGAGATAGAAAACAAAGGCAGGCTCACAATTGCCAAACTGTATGGCACAGCCGCCGGACGCTGGGTCTGCTTTAATGTGATGGCGATGCTGAGTTCGTATGAACCTTTACTGATACATGAGTGAATAAAAATAATTAGATAAGAAGTAAGGCCAGAACAAGTAAGGGGAGGTGATTCACGTGAAAAGACTAATCACCATTATAGTGCTGGTGTCGCTGCTTATATCCACTATATTAACTCAAACAGGCTGCAATGGAAAACCTGAGATTGCTGATATGTCTCACGGTGAATGGGAGTTAGTTTTTAAGGCTGAAACCGGTGGGTATTTTAATGCATTATATTTTGCCGATGTAAATCACGGCTGGGTGGTCGGCAATTCCGGTGCTACCCTGTATGCCGAAGATGGCGGATGCTCGTGGGAAGTCATAGAAAGCGGAACGGAGAACGACCTTAAATGTATTTGCTTCTCCGGTAATCAGAAAGGCTGGATTGCAGGTTCTGGGGGTGCGCTTGGTATCACCACAGACAGCGGAAAGAACTGGGAATGGCAGAGACCCGGAGGTAACTCCGAGGGTTCGTTTTTAGACCTATATTTTACAGACGAATTTAACGGATGGCTGGTGAATAATTACGGGAGAATACTTCATACCGAAGACGGTGGTACTACCTGGGTTCTCCAGGATAGCGGTACCAGCAGTGCTATTACCTCGGTCCTATTCCTGGACGAGGAAAAAGGATGGGCAATCGTAAATAAGCGCATTGTTCTCAGCACGGAGGACGGCGGTGATAACTGGGATGCGCTGGAGGTCAATCTATCTCTACCCGGTGGGACCATGTTTACCGATGTGTACTTTGTGGACAGGGTGGAAGGATGGATAACCACTACTACCGGGGCTTGTTCTGATTCACGGGTAACTTATTCTCCCCTTCTTCATACCACCGACGGCGGCGATTCATGGTCGGTGCAGGCATCACCACAAGATAAATGGCTGAAGAGTATCAGAATGGTAGGCAGGGATCAAGGCTGGTTGCTCGGCATGAGCGGGCTATATTACACCGAAGACGGGGGTAATTCGTGGGTTCTCCAGTTAGACAGCGAAGGTGACCCCTTTGTGGATATATGCATCCCAGATAATAAATATCCTTGGGTGCTCAGTTACACGGGTAAAATATATAAATATACTGCAAATCCGGTAACAAAAGAAGAGATTGTAACAAAAAGCTGGCAGGTTGGGGAACACTGGCAGTATTCTCCACAGGCTATCTGGGTGGATACTTTCATTGGAGTTGAGTATATATTCGGCGATGGTCTTGAAGGACAATATATCTCTACATATAAACTGAGTACCAAGGAAAAGAAATGTGTACTGGAGTTTGACCCTGCTGAATTTCGGATTAGCCCCCCTTCAATCTACGAAAACCGGATAGTCTGGTCTTCGGCCGATATAAGCGGCAGATTGCTGAGTGAGATAGACTGGGATAAGCTCAATTGGGATATTTTTCTTCTCAACCTTAACACCGGAGAAGTACGGCAGATTACCGGCGAAGAACATGCCCAAATTGAACCGAGAATCTACGGTGATACCATCGTCTGGCTTGATACCCGACATGAGGAGGGCTATCACAACCCCAATGTCTATGATGTCTATGCCTACGACTTAAAGACCGGGCAGGAGAGGAGACTTACATCATCGACCTCCGCAGAGGGCCATGACCTGAGCATCAGAGGTAACCTGGTGGTCTGGTCTGACAACCGCCACGCTGAGTGGGATAAAGCTACACACGCCGGGAATGAACCGGACTACAACAACGAGATATACGCCTATGACCTGTCTGCTAATGTAGAGCACCGAATTACGAATTACGCTGGTAACGACCATTACCCGGCGATTGACGGTAGCCGCATCGTCTGGCTGCGCCAGCTTTCACTAAGAGAAGCTGAGGTCTACCTCTATGATTTCTTTAGCAGTAGCGGGCAGGAGACTCAAGTATCTAACGGCCGCTATGCTGCCTATGGTCCCTCCATATCCGGGGATGTAACAGTCTGGGCAGATGCCCGAATCAGTCAGGGCAATACAGCCGGCGACGTAATGGAAGGCATGGTGTCGGGAAACGAGATTGTCTATATGTCGGGGGCAGCTGAAATCTATCTCTACGACCTCAGCACTGGAAAGGAGACCCTGCTGGTGCCATCAGCCGGGACTGAATATACTATGACGGTACGTAGTGAGGAAAGGAAGAATGTTGACCGTCAGGTATGGTTGAACCCGGTGGTACACGGCGACTTCGTAGTCTACACCAATTCAAGGCAAATAGGCTCCATTGTCTACGCAATGAGACTGGACCATAACTGAGGAAAATCTTAATGAAAAAATCAATAGTTTGGCTCATATATCTGGTAGGAGTCATTACGATCCTTACTATGTTTCTTCCTGCCTGTGCGGGGCCTGGTATTTCTGTGAAGTCCGGTACTGGTTTCACACACGAGACCAGCGTACGTGTCCCTTTCGATCCACCAGATGATGCTGTAGCCAGGCTCTATATTAATGATGAAGGTACTGCTGTCTTCGTCAAATATATAGAAATCCATCATGGTCGGGTTAACCCACGAAAAGAGTTCTGGTTGGAAATTTATAAAATAGACAAACATGGTACTGTAGAAACTGAAAAATTTGGGCCTTTCGAAGCGATACAAAGTCTCGACATACAAGGCAATTTCTTGGCTCTTGGGAATGGTGATAATGTCACATGGTTGAATGTATTAAGCTCGGTCAGTAGAAGTGTCGTAGATAGTGATTTGGCCGATATTATAAGGAATCAATATTCCGCCGATTACTGCGATAGTGGATTGGTCGTCTACACAATCCTGGTGCCAGAGAAACCCGGTTCAGAGAGGGCTGTGGTCATATATAATACATCAACCCACAAGGAAATCATGGTGGACTTCCAAGAGGAGTACGCCAGTATCGATATCATAGATATGAACGGCGAGAACCTGCTCATTAAGGCTGTCAGAAGCAACCGTGAACCTCCTGACTTATACGTGCTCGGACTGGACGGTACAAACAAGCTAAAGCTGACTTTATCTTACTGCAAAGACCCCTATTCAGATGATGCCAAGCTCGTTCCAGGAGCACTGGTAGTAGCTACCAGTGATGTAATAGCGGTCGATACTAGCAATGCTACCAGCCAGATAAGTCGTGCTTCCAAAGTGGAAAGATATACTTTCGATGGAACATTAGAATGGTCTAAGTCAATCCCACTAAAGGGGATACCCCGCTTTAAGCTATTAAATCAAAAAACCGACATTCTTGCCTTCACAATCATTAACAGAAACGAACTGACCAGCTTCATCAGCTACTTCAATGCAGAGGATGGAGAGCAGTTATATGCTGATACCTTTCAGAGTGATTCCTCCATACTGCTCCTTGATACGCCGGGAAACTTCTACATTTATCCCAAGTGGTCACTGTATCCCGAGATACCACCTCCTACTGGCAGGGTAGCTTTTTACAGCTACGACAATGAGTTGGGGGCTATCGACTTCGGTGAAGGCTTCTATTATTTTGCAGCTTCTCCGA
>CAYOHA010000124.1:5825-7803 GCA_964403625.1 uncultured Dehalococcoidales bacterium
GAGGTTAAAGCTAACCGCGAAAGGATAACAGACCCGGAGGTAAGTGAAGCCGAGGTGTCCGCACTCATCCAGAGCAATAGTGCCTTCGCCTTTGACCTCTATCAGGAGCTAAAGGAAACAGACGGCAATCTCTTTTACTCGCCTTACAGCCTCTCGCTGGCTCTAGCGATGACCTATGCCGGAGCACGTGGCGAGACCGAGCGGCAGATGGCTGATGTCCTCCACTTCGACCTGCCGCAGGAAAGACTGCATACTGCCTTTAATAGTCTTGACGGCGAGCTTGCCCGCCGGGGCGATGAAAACGAGAACTTGCGGCTGAAGGTTGTCAACGCTCTCTGGGGACAGAGGGATTATGCTTTTCTAGAAAATTTCCTCATCATTCTGGCAGAAAACTACGGCGCCGGTATGAAAATACTGGACTTCATTAAATCTCCGGAAGGTTCCCGCCTGACCATCAATAACTGGGTAAGTGACCAGACAGAGGGAAGAATTAAAGACCTGATCCCGCAGGGCCAGGAGATAATCAATCCAAATACCAGACTCGTCCTGACCAATACTATCTATTTCAGAGCAGAATGGGAGCACAAGTTCCTGGAGCCTGGTTACACCAAGAACAGGCCTTTCTACCTGAAAGATAGCAGCGAGGTTAGTGTACCAATGATGAGTGGTGAGGTGGAGACTTTAAACTACGCAAGAGCAGATGGCTACCAGGCTGTTGAGTTACCTTACAAGGGAGAGAAGCTCTCGATGATAGTAATACTGCCTGATACCGGAAGATTCGATGAGTTTGAAGAAATGCTGGATGCCACACTCGTTGAGATGGTTATTAAAGACCTGGAGATAGCACGGGTCCAGATTAATATGCCCCGCTTCAGCTTCGAGTCTGGTTTCCTCCTGAAAGAGACCCTTTCGAAAATGGGTATGCCTGTTGCTTTTGGAAACGCCAATTTTTCGGGGATGACAGGCTCTGCCGACCTTTATATCAGAGATGTCGTTCATAAAGCCTGGATATCCGTGGATGAAGCTGGTACCGAGGCTGGCGCCGCTACCGCGGTAGCGATGGAAGGCATGGCAGAAGAAGTTATTAATATCACTGTTGACAGTCCCTTTATATTCTTAATCCGGGATATAGAGACCGGCACAATACTATTTGTAGGCAGAGTCTTAAACCCTCTTGAGTCCTGATATAATACCCGTACAAAAAGGAAAAATTTGGGAGAGAAAGGGATGAAAAAACTCAGATTGATTGTCGTATTGCTACTGACACTTGTATTGTTGCTTTCATCAATGGTCTCGGGTTGTGGGGATGAGAGTCAGAAGGAGACAATTTCCACTGCCGACATGCCGTTTCGGCTTGAACAGACCGGAACCTGGAATTATTCATTCTTTCCCGGGATGGAGGAGTTCACCGAATATTATGACCGTGAAGGCGGATTACCCGAAGCAATTACTATCACTACTAAAGATATTAACAGCGTGGACTATCTGATTCTAAGTTTCGATCCAATGTCCTATCCAGGGCATAATAGCCGTCTGTTCATTTTCGATATCGAAGATCCCGTTTCTCCCCGACTGATATCAAGTATCGCTCATCCGGACCAGGAACGGAAAGCATATCTGGTTCGTGATGTCGCCATCCGGGACGGCATCCTCTATGCCGGGCTCTTCGGCGATAAAGGACTCTGGATGGTGGATATTTCCAATCCTGCTTCACCTGTAGACCTGGGAATCGCTCCGATTGAAACGCACATGAATATACTTGTTTCGGGAAATTACGTATATTCATCCGGCCAATTATATAACGGCGTTATCATCTGCGATGTCTCTGATATTGATGACATAAAAGAGAAAAGAAGACTGGATATTTCTGCTCGAGATTGCCGTTTGGCAATAAGCGGCAGCCTTCTCTTCGTGGGTATCGAACATATCGTGACGATATACGATATCTCCTCTCCTGAAAATCCGGAGAAGCTTGCTG
>CAYOHA010000125.1:0-7767 GCA_964403625.1 uncultured Dehalococcoidales bacterium
TGTAATCAACGCTCTTGTTATCGAGAGTCCAAGAGTTCCTTTAGTAGCTTCCCGTTGAGCATGGCTCGCTCTCTAATGATTTTTACCTGAGATGTTAGCTGCTCCCTTATCATGTCTCTTTTTGTCCAGATATCATTTACTTTAGCAATGAGAGACGCAGCCTCCGAATTTTGTATCGAGAATACAGCATCCTCTCGTCCCAACATCCTGATGATATCCAATCTCGTGTCTTCTGGCCAGGACATGGCGATAGAAGGCACGTACATGGACATAGCATTAATGACCGAATGCAACCTCTCTCCCATGAATAAATCAAACCGTCCGATGAGCCCCTTTAACTCTGCCGGCTTGTATTCATTAGTAATTACTTTTACCATCTCTTTATTGTGGCATATCTGAAGAATATCCTTAGCTATGATTCTATCATCTCTTTCATCGGACTCTTTTACCAAACCGAGGCAATGAGGTACAAAAATCACCACCGCATTAAGCTTATCAGTAAGATAATCAATGACCTGCGCAAGCATCTCTGTGTGTTTACGATAGCTGCTCTCAGAGCCAAGGTCGGGGAACGCCTTAGATGCAATTTCTCGTGTTACCGTCATGCCGATGAGCGCTCTGGCAGTATTAATGCCTTCTCGATTTATTATCTCCGCTACTTGTTTGTAGGGAGCTGGCTGAAGCAAAAAAGCAGGGTCGGCGGTCACGGATAGTTTATCATTAGTGACACCAATGCTCTTTAAATATTCAGCTGAAGTCTTCTCCCGCAGCGTTATCAGGTCGGCCCCATTCAAGACAAGTCTGGTCAGAAATTTTCCCAGACGCCTTAGCCGTTGAATTTTCGGAGCCGAAGCACCATAAATTACTATCGGCTTACCAAGCACCCTAGCTAAAAGCACAATATAAACAGGGTAGAGGTACAATGGAGTAAGCCAGCCTCCCCAGGGACCAAAACCACCATCATGCCCTGCAATAACCACGTCACAGTCGATGTATTCCTTCCAGATTTTCGCCCTCATGAGCTTAAGGGCTCTTGGGCCAAGAGCTTTGTAAAGTATCATAAAGAGGATATGTTCGAGTAAGGCTACGAAAGAGGCGTAAAGCCTTTTAAGGAGGTTTTCCGGAGCACAAGGCAGATGCAAAGCCTCACACGGATCTATTAGCTTGATTTTTGTCCCATAACGTAGGCCGTCGATCTTGGTGAAGCAGGAAACCATGCTGACTTCTGTCTCTCCCAGAAGTCTAAATGTTTCCAGCATGCCTTCCAGGATAGTCAGCTCTCCCTTATTAAGGCTGGGAATATTCTCGGCTATGAAAATCTTGGTTATCTCTCGGTGTCTCCTTGAGCAATTTAAACTATAGACTTAACGTTATACAAACCAGCTTTAAGCTGGGGGTTTATTTCAACTCCTCGAATACTTGTGGACTAGCAGGCCGCAGGTATTTAAATTCCGCGAATACTTCATAACGGCATGTAACCGATATTACGGGACAGTGACCATACTATAGTTTCCTATCCCCATTTGAAGTATAGAGATAAACATGTTTTTTTGTCAATCAACCAGATGCTGGTTTAGGATTTGTGAGAATTCGGTAGAAATTTTAACCAAACGGCAATATTAATATAAATGGTGCCAGGTCCGCAAAGTGGCAGGGTCAGAGCCGAAGCAAGACCTGTGAGCTTCAATAAATTGAGATTTATCCTGGTGGCAACCTCCTGAGTTAGTGAGTCCTTCATTCGTAGCTGGGTGAACCGGCCTATTATTATGCCCCGTTGGGCTTTAATTCGTCAATGACCTGATTCTAACCGAATTTCTACTTACGCCTTACCAAATTTCAACCCAAAGAGATTAGCATTTAAAATGAAGCACATTGGGTGCTAAAGAAGAAGCGATCCTTGTATATGGTTATCGGTTGGACGACTTGCGACATAGCAGGGAGGGGTGATTATCACAGTTCTTCAAGAAGAAAAGGTGGTGGGTAGAGATGGAATGGAAAGGTTTTGAACTGTCCAACTATACTAATGAGGACATAGATGGGATAGTAAAAGTCCTCAGTTTCATGTGGGAGAACGACGAAGCATCCAATAAAGAGTATTTTATTTGGAAGCATCAAAGAAATCCCTTCTTGAAGAAACCAGTTAGTGTTGTTGCTAAACATGACGGCAAGGTTGTTGCGTTCTGGGGATTTCTTCCCAACGAATGGCGAATAGGGAGCGAAAAAATCAATATATTAATTTCCTGTGATACGATTATCCATCCTGGATATCGGGGGAAAGGCCTGTATTCTGGGATGCTCAAACTAGATAATGCGAGAGTATTGTAATGAATACAAATTCTTCGCTTGCTTTACCGCAAATCATTTATTCATACCCCCGGCTTTGCATTCTGGGTGGAAACCCCTGTTTCCAAGGAAGTATCTGCGGCACCTCAACATGCCAAATCTAGCCGGAGCCAGGATTCTGGGAAGCAGCAGAACTATGTTAGACTATGGCAATTTCGGAGACATCGAGGTTTCCGACATCAATCGTCCTGCTGACATTTCTAGGATAGATGGTAGTCGCGCCCATAAACAAGAGAAATTCTCTCTAAACAAAAGCCCGGACTTTGTCGCATGGAGATCCTCGGATAAGCGTGCTAGATACGTATACTTCTATCACCTAAGTGAATCTGGAATTGATGCCTATGTAATACTTTCAAGAAGAAATCATGCGCATGTTATTGACTACGGGGAGGAAGAGGGTTCTGGCGGGATTAGGAAGCTCTTTGACTTCATTGTTGACCGCAGTAGGTTCAGTTCAATTTCGTTTTTGACCGCCAGTATACAAGAAAACCTCGAGGTCTTCTTGCGGAGTAAGCACTTCTACGCATTTGATTGGATGGAGAAGAGGATAAGAAAGGAATCATACAGTCTCCCGATACTCATTAGACCGACTGTGGAGAATTACTCAGAAAGTAACTGGTTTGTTAACGGTGTTGATCTTAGAGATGTGAACAACTGGCACATAACCGAAATCTGCTTTGATTAAGTGATGAAAGGTGTACTATGAAGTGGAAGAGGATGGTAAGGAATACCGTATGCTGGCTTTTAGCAACAGCATTCATTCTACTGGGGTACGTTAATAAAGCTAAACGACAATCGTTTCAAGACGGCGTAATTATACCAATCTATTTTCACAACCCGGGTAGGAAGCTTTTCAGAAGGGTAGTAATTTGGCTGAAGAACAACGGGTATACTTTTATTTCTTGTGACCAGCTGATAGAGATTCTGGGTGGAAGAGTGATATGCCCAAAGGGGGCTGTCTGGCTTTCTCTTGATGGTGGATGGAAAGGTAACATTCATAATGTAATACCTATTGTGGCGGAATATGATATCCCGATAACTCTTTTCATCTGCACTGACGCCGTAGAAGGCGGTACATTCTGGTGGCAAAATGTAAGGAGGTATGCCAATCGTCTTCCTGCTGATTTTAATGACGATGCTAAGATTCGAAGACTGCCGGAGGATACGAGGAAACAGGTTCTCAAATTGATAACCCAGGCAGCACAGCAAGGAAACTCTATAAGAGAAGCCATGAATATTGAAGATGTCAGGCGTATTTCCGCAATGCCACAGGTAACAATAGGTTCGCATTCAGCCTCACATCCGGTTCTTCCCAATTGCACCGACATTGAGATTGATTATGAGTTGGGGGAATCGAAGAGGAAGTTGGAAGAATGGACAGGTAAACCGATAAGGGCATTTGCCTATCCCAACGGAGCTTTTAACGGAAGGGAAAGACAATTCCTGAAGAAGTATGGATATGAACTGGCTGTAACCGTTGCCAACACTTTTGCTACTATTAATAGCGACTGTTACTTATTTCCAAGAACTGACTATATGGACGATGGGAGTTTTGCTGAGAATTTATGTCATGCATTAGGTGTTTGGGAGCCAATCATTAGCAAGATCAGACGCACACCCATGTAACGGTGATTGTGGCACCTAAGCACTAGCCCCAATTAGTCATTAGTAACACAGTTCCTCTTAAGTTGTAGCTCAAGAGTCTCAATGTCAGTCGTCGGGCCAAATATCTATGATACTTCCCTCCATCCAGATACCACTCTGACCGTATTGCGCCCCAGAGCCGTGCTAAATACCAGAATTATCAAGATTGCTGTCCAGAACCATGTTCCTTTCATATGACTATTCGTACGACTATGAGTTCTGGAGAGAACTGATAGCGTCTTGTGGAAGTGCTTCATCATCAGGCTGCGGACTACGCTGAACGTCTTATCTCTCAATTTGCTCTTCTTCATTGGTGAAATAAGGATTTTATCATTTATAAGGAAGTTAATTAGGCACCAGCGCCAGCCTGGTTTTAATGCGTTGAGTGAAAGCGCGGATACTGGTGCCCCAAGCAGTTTCTTAGCCTGTCTGAGTGAGTAGTAGAGGACAGTACCTATCCCCCAGGAATGAGCTGACTCTATAATGTAGTTCCAGTCTAGAGCGCTATTATACTTCTTTAGCAGCTCCGCAATATCTCCTAAAAGTTTTAGCGGGACAAAATGGTTGATGAGTTGAATTGACCTTCCCCCCAAAAACCAGGCCATATTAACATAATAGTTGTTTTGTCCGCAAAGTTACGAGGTACGCATCGAAATGAGACTAATAAGCTTTAAAAAGACGAAACTGTGTACTGCACCAGCGGCAACCTCCAAAGTTGGCAAGGCCTTTGTGGGTACTAAAAAAACCAGTCTATTATTTATTATATTATGCCCCGTTGGGTTTTTATTCGTCAATACCATGATTCTAACTGAATCTTGACCTGTGTCTAACCTTGTTCCAACTCGAAGAAGGGTACTATTAATAGTATAATACTTAAAGGGGTAACGACCCCGATGAGACGCCTAATCCGTCTGAATCGGTCAATGTGAAATGAGTAAGGTTATCGTTACTGGTGGCGCCGGGTTTATTGGCTCAAATCTCGCTGATGAGTTGGTCAGGTGGGGTTATCAGGTTGTTATCCTCGATAACCTGTACACGGGCAAAAGGTCAAATATTGAACCGTTGCTTAAAGATAGAAAGGCCGAGTTTGTTCAGGGAAGTATTACCAATCTATCTTTATTAAGGAAGCTCTTCTCGGGTGTCGACTACGTTTTCCATCAGGCGGCGATACCCAGCGTCCCCCGCAGTATAAAAAATCCAAAAGCTTCTCATAATGTCAATATTACCGGCACCCTGAATGTGCTTTTGGCGGCTAGGGATGAGGGTGTAAAGAAAGTGGTCTACGCCTCGTCTGCAGCCGTCTATGGAGATAGCCCTACTCTGCCCAAGGTTGAAGATATGACTCCCAACCCTTTATCACCGTATGCTGTCACCAAACTTATGGGGGAGTATTACTGCGAAGTATTCCATAATATCTATGGCCTTAATACCATCTGCCTGCGGTACTTCAATGTCTATGGCCCGCGGCAGGACCCGAACTCTCAGTATGCCGCCGTTATCCCCAAATTTATCGATAATTTACTGGCTGGGAAGCCACCGGTTATTTTTGGCGACGGCGAGCAGAGCCGTGATTTCGCTTTTGTCGGGGATGTTGCTGAAGCCAACATCCTGGCGGCGGAGAGCCAGGCTACCGGAGTTTTCAATATCGGCAGTTCAATAAGGGTGACTATCAACCAGCTTACGCAGATGATTATTAAGCTGGTGGGGAATAGTGCTGTCAGGCCGGCCTATGTGGAACAAAGGTCCGGAGATATATTACACAGTCTGGCCGATATTTCCAGAGCCAGATCTTTCGGTTACCACCCAAAATACAGCTTAGAGCAGGGGTTGAAAGAAACTGTAAGCGCATTCGTCAAGGGGTAAGAAGCCAGAGGATTCCTGCCCCCGACTCGATTAATATAATATGGCCGGCGCTCTTGTGTAGTTTTCGAGTAGTATTAGTGTTGTTGTGATCCATGGTTGGAGGATATCCTCAGGAGCGCCTTACAGTGGCAGAGTAGATTCCCGGATGGCCATGCGAGTTTATAGGAAAAAGGATGCTCTGGATTAGGTCAAGAGTGACCAACCCAACTAGCGAGAGTACTGTTATGAGACTTTTTTACATTTGCTCACCTGCGTGGTATATTGGCGCTAGAACGGTTAGCAACTGTGCTGAGCGTTCTAACTGCATCAGTAGTATATGGGGAAACTCTGGACGGAATTTACAGGATTCTAAGATACAACTATTTGTATAGAGTATGAGTGTAGCTAGAACAATAGCCAAAAACAGCCTATTCAACTTCATTACTACCGCTTTAGGTACATCAGCGGTCTTCATCGTTGGTATTGTGCTGGCACGGTATCTTGGCACGGAACAATACGGCCTGTATTCTTTCATGATGTGGTTCATCTCTCTGGCCATCCTCGTGGCTGATCTAGGCATTGGGGAGATGACGAAGCGGTTTGTCGCCGAGGCTGCGGGGCAACAGAACGCGAGGGCAACGAAGGGCATAATTCGGTTGGCCTTGATGGTCAGAGGTTCTGTCTCTCTGGTGGTGTCCTTATTAATTATTGCTTTATCAGGCCACTTAGCGAAATTATTCAATATGCCGGCCAATCAAATCTATTTCATACTTATTGGCGTGGCTCTCTTCCCTTATATGCTGGTCTTTACCTTCGAAAATGTCTTTGCCGGATTTCAAAGGTACGAATACTCAACCTGGCTTGGGATGGTGGTTAGCCCGTTTCGAGTGGGGCTGGTAATAATATTGGTAGCGTTCGGCTTCGGTGTAAAGGAAATATTGCTTACGTACACGGTCGTATGGACCGCCGGTATGTTCGTTAGCCTCTTTCTCACCAGCCGCTTCGTACCACTCCGGGACCTCTTTTTACCCTCGCTCCTGAAGCCAGCGGCGAGAACAGATGCACTCAAGTATTCGCTGGCCGCCATGGGCATCGTGGGCGTAGAATACTTTCTCTGGCAGAATGCTGAGGTCATGTTCCTGGGGATGTACCGGCCGGTGGTGGAAGTTGGTTTCTATAATATTGCTTATAGAATACCCGCCGTATTAGTAACCCTCATCCCCTTTGTTTTTGGTCAGGTTCTCCTGCCGGCTGTCTCCGAGCAGTTCGGTAAAGGGGATATGGAGAAGATTAAGAAGATATATGTCACCGCTGCCCGATACATGATGGTGCTCTCTTTCCCCATAGCCACGGCGGGTATCGCCCTGGCCAGGCCTCTTATTAACCTTCTATTCGGTCCGGAATATGCGCCAGCTATAGTCTTGATGCAGATCGTCTTCATCCCCTTCGCTTTGAGGGGCCTCACCTATGCCGTTAGCAGCATCATCTACGGGATAAAGGAACCCGCTTATCTCCTGAAAATAGGGGCTGTTCTGGTATGTATGAGTATCGGTCTCAATTTCTGGCTGATACCGAAGTACGGTGCCATGGGAGCCGTTATAGCTACTTCCATCCCAAGAGTAATTTCTCTCCCCATTTACATTTTCTTTGTATCTAAAAAAATTAAGAAACCCTGGCCGATGGGCGATACCGTAAAGATAGCCCTCGCATCGGCTGGCATAGGTCTGGTGGCCTTTGTGCTCCAGCACTACCTGGAAAGTGCTGTCCTCAGTTTATGCCTGAGTGTGGCCGTTAGCATCATCGTTTTTATTATAGCCCTGCTGGCTCTGGGTGTGGTCAGAAAAAATGACCTTATAATTCTCAAACAGGTGGAACAGCGGTTGCCTTTGCCTTTCAGGAGAGGCTTTGCTGCCCTTATCGGGGTGGTAGAAAAATTCG
>CAYOHA010000126.1:0-7734 GCA_964403625.1 uncultured Dehalococcoidales bacterium
AGGATGAGTTAACCAAGGCTAGACTTCAGTTAGAAGCAGGGAAAATTACTCAGGGAATCGAGCATGTAGATGCCGAAGTGGTAAAATCCTACGCCAGAGACCTGAAGTGCCTTCTTGAAGAAGCAGATATCGTTGAAAGCAAGGCTTTCCTTCGCTCATTCATTAAACGGATTGAAGTAGACGGGGAAAATGTTAAGGTGCACTACAATTTGCCGATGCCACCAGACGGTAGGATGAATGAGTCTCTTGGAGTTCTGCCTATGGTTACCCCTGGTGGAGCTGAGGGGACTCGAACCCCTTGCCTCCTCAATGCCATTGAGGCGCTCTCCCGAATTGAGCTACAGCCCCACTAAAACATACATAATCTAGCAGAAATTAGTGGTTAAGGCAAGTCTGGCTTTGATCAATATGAACCAGACTTGCCATTTGTTTTGTTATGTTGTTACCGTTTCGGCCGCCCTGGTGGTGAAGGTGAGAGTATCATCAACGAGGTCAACGACGATGATATCGCCATCGTTGAACTCTCCTCTAAGTACTTGAGTTGATAAGGGATTCTCGACATAGCGTTCAACCGCCCGCCTTAGCGGCCGTGCCCCGAATATCGGGTCAAAGCCAGCCTTTGCCAACCATGATTTGGCAGCACCGGTTATCTCCAGCTTCAGTTTACGCTCGGACAGACGCCCCTGCAAGTCCTTTACCATTAAATCAACGATATTTCTGAGTTGCCCCTCAGTCAGTTCATGGAAGACTATAATGTCATCTAGACGGTTGATGAATTCGGGACGGAAGGTTTTCCTTACCTCTGTCATTACCTTTTGTTTCATATCATCGTAACTCTGCTGTCTAGCTTTGGTGCCGCCTTTCTGTGGAGTAAAGCCAATGGTCCCTTCGCGTTTGATAAGTTCAACACCGGTATTGCTGGTCATAATGACCACTATGTTCTTGAAGTCGACCGTCCTTCCGTGACCATCGGTTAACCGCCCGTCATCCATTATCTGAAGTAGGGTATTGAACACATCAGGGTGTGCCTTTTCAATTTCATCTAGCAGAACTACTCGATAAGGGCGTCGTCTTACTGCCTCTGTAAGCTGACCGCCTTCCTCAAAGCCAATGTAGCCCGGCGGAGCGCCAATAAGCCGGGATACGGTATGTCTCTCCTGATATTCCGACATGTCCAGACGTACCATGGCCTCTTCATCATCGAATAAGAACCAGGCCAGGGTACGCGCCAATTCGGTCTTACCAACTCCGGTTGGACCAAGGAACATAAAGCTACCGATGGGTCTCTTTGGGTCCTTGAGGCCGGCTCTGCTTCGCCGGATAGCCTCCGAGATAGCCGTAACTGCCTCCTCCTGATTTACCAGCCTTTCGTGGATCCGGTCCTCCATGTGCAGTAGTTTCTCCGCTTCACCTTCAAGCATCTGAGACACCGGAATACCGGTCCAGTTAGAAATCAGTTTGGCTATATGTTCCTCATTGACAATTTTATCAATCTTTTCTCGCTCAAGCCAGTTGTTTTTAGCTCTGTTATATTCTTCTTCGA
The DNA here is from genome assembly GCA_964403625.1 of uncultured Dehalococcoidales bacterium. Taxonomy (GTDB): domain Bacteria; phylum Chloroflexota; class Dehalococcoidia; order Dehalococcoidales; family UBA2162; genus CAYOHA01. Next base: position 1,544 of record CAYOHA010000126.1, read on the forward strand.
GACGCAACCTTTCAGCCTTGAGTTGAGCGGCACGTTCATACTCCTGACGTTGCGAGGCAGCTTCTTCTTCATTGGTCAGTTGCTTCAAACGCTGCTCTAATGTCTTGACTTCAGGCGGGGCACTCTCAGTATCAATGCGAAGTTTGCTGGCAGCCTCATCTATGAGGTCAATCGCTTTATCAGGCAGATGTCTATCGGAGATATACCGCTGACTCAACTTGGCAGCTGCTTCCAGAGCTTCATCGCTAATTTTTATCTTGTGATGGGCTTCATATCTCGGTCGCAACCCGCGAAGCATCTCGATAGTAGTTTCGACACTAGGCTCACTCAGGAAGACCGGTTGCAGGCGCCGCTCCAGGGCTTTATCCTTTTCAATAAATTTACGGTATTCATCAATGGTGGTAGCACCGACGCACTGTAATTCACCATGAGCCAGTGCGGGTTTGAGCATATTGCTGGCATCGATAGCCCCCTCGGCAGCTCCAGCTCCAACCACGGTATGCATTTCATCAATGAATAAGATAACCTCGCCCTTTGACTGACGGACTTCATCCATAACTGCTTTAAGCCGTTCTTCGAACTCTCCCCGGAACTTGCTTCCTGCTACCAGACCACCCATATCAAGAGCTATTACCCTGCGTCCTTTAAGTGAGTCGGGAACGTCGTCAGCTGCGATCTTCTGGGCTAATCCCTCGGCAATAGCCGTTTTACCGACGCCGGCATCACCGACAATCACCGGATTGTTTTTAGTTCGCCGGGTCAGTATCTGCATTACCCTTTTTATCTCTTCTTCACGCCCGATTACCGGGTCAAGCTTGCCCTGGCGAGCCAATTCGGTAAGGTCGCGACCATATTTCTCCAGTGAGCGATATTTGCTCTCTGCTCTGGCATCAGTCACCCGATGTCCCCCGCGTAATTTTTGAAGGGCTTGAAATACCTTCTCCTGGTCGATTCCAAAGCCCTTAAGGATTCTGGCTGCCTCTCCTCTCTCATCTCTGGTGATAGCAATTAAAAGGTGCTCGGTGCCGATAAATTCGTCCTTTAAGCGGTCAGCTTCAGAAGCTGCCGTTTGCATAAGCTGGGCAATGCGTGGCGTAGCATAGATTTGTCCTGTTTCATAAGCTACTTTCGGTATTCTCTCCAGAGCAGTTTCTACCTGTCTCTTCACCTCTTCTATGCCAACACCAAGGTCGCGCAGTATTTCGCCGACCAACCCTCTTTCCTGCTGGAGTAACGCCAGTAGAATGTGCTCCACATCCCATTGGCTATTATGGTACTGACGGACTAGCTCCTGAGAAAGTGCCAGAGCTTCCTGTGCCTGTTCAGTAAATCTCTCCTGCCTCATAATACTTCCTCCTCCATATTGTGTTTATTACCAAAATTGAGATTAAGAAACTCTTCTACCTGTCGTTGGACTTCGGGATAATCCCAGTTGTAATCATGCCCCGGTAAATTAATACAATAAGTAAATTTTATTTTTTTCCCCTGTAGTTTGTATTTCAGCCAACGGAAGGGTGCACTGGCATAAGTCTTGAATATAATAGGTACATTCCATTCCATCAGAGCATCAGGCATCAATCCATTGCTGTCAAGTGCTAGTGTTTTTTCCGTAATCACCCTTCGAGACTTATAGGGGAAGGGCGTGCCTAGTTCTATACTGAAAACTCGCTCACTGCCATCGAGATATTGTAATACAGCGTTACTGAAGGCTGCCCCCTGACTTACTCCTATTATCACTATTTTGAGGTTATCAAAGTGCTGAGTGATAAATCTCAACTCAGCTGCCATTATTTTCGCTTTGGTGGTGAAGAATCGAGTCTGTTCTTTAGCATCTCCTAATATCTCCTGCCAGCCTCTGTTGGTGCGGAAGTACTGTACTAATAGCCGGTTATATCCCAGCCTTTCAATCGTGGTACTGACTCCTTCTACAATACTCCTCTCCCATTGCAGGAGATTTTCCAGGTGTGTGGTGCCCCACCCCCCGGGATTATGAATCAGTAGAAAATCTTTGCCCTGGGTTCTGTTACAAATATCCGTAAGCCATTTAGTCAAGCTGATAACCTTTTTATCCTTATCACCATAAAGCTGTTTGGCTAGATGATTAGCTTCTTGTTCCAGAGTAAGTTGTGCTGTCATTTTTAACCACCAATCCACTTTGATACAAATTGCAATCCATAATAGCCAGCGTAAGCTACATAAATGTATCGTACTGTTTTACCCGCCAGGCTTATAAGGAAAAACCGCAATATTCCTATGCGTAATGAACCTGCTGCCAGGCCGGCAGGGTAGAAAGGGCTGATTACTATCGCCGAGGTTATAAAGAGAGTCCAATCACCTCCTTTTCCACTTATCCAGATCAACAAGCGATTATAGAAAGTTTTAACTTTAGACCATATTTTAGACTGCAATGGATTCATAACTGCATTATCCAACCCTAACCGATGCTGTAAAGCCTGCCTTCTATTACTAAGTTTGGACCATATAGTTTGTACGCCTGCTCCAGTCAGGTATACTGTTAGACCACCTATGGCGCTACCCAGACCTGCTATTACCCCAACATATACTGGCCCTATATAGTCCGGCCCAAATCCATAGAGCGGTCCCAAGATATTACCAAAGGTGAATATAAGTATCTGAGTGGGAGCAGGGATAATAGTAATTCCACATAGAAGTCCAGTAAGAAAAACACCGGCATAGCCATAACCCTCTGCTTCCTTTATCTCTTCCTGGAAGTACACAAGGGCTAATATCGGCACAATAATAAATAGTATGAACAAACCGACTAGTAATATATATGAAAACCAGTTTACTTTTGGTCTTTCCTGGTCAACTTGCACCTCCTCCAAAAGTCACCTCTTTTCAGTCTTTTTTAAAAACCTGAAGAATTTATCATCCCTATCTATCAAAGAGAATAGAGTGTCAGTGTAGTCTAGAGTCTTATCACCCATACCGTCATATATAGCCAACAACCCTTCTCTTTTCAGTACTCTATACAACTCCTCTAATACCGCCTGTTTTTCTTTTATTTCATGTAGTACATCACACATCCAGATTACATCTACGGACTCATCGGGTAAACCTGTCTTGTTGTCCGAAAGTATCGTTTCTATATTAGTCAAGCCTACTTTTACAGACCTCTCCGCTACTATTTTAAGTTGACGAGGGAAATAGTCCAGAGCATATACTTTGCCCTTATCACTTACTTTCTTAGCTGCCGGGATAGTAAAATCACCGGTGCCACACCCAAAATCCAGGAAGGTTTGCCCTTCCTGCAGGAGATTACACTTTTCCCATTTTCGCAGGATACGTCGTCCACTGATGCTTCTCCATAATGGCCACCAGTGAACCCAGAGTGCATAATGAGCTCTGTATATCGGGTTGAGCTTCTCCTCGAGAAAACGTTCAATATCAAACAAACTATTTCCCTCATATTTTTGGAGCATTTTAATATTCGCGGTACCTGAGTTTACGGTGTCTCTTGCTTTAACCTTTCGATCTCTGATTCCAGCCCTTCAACCCGGTTCTGCAGCTCGGTCATTCGCTGCGCCATACGCATAATAACCTCGGCACCAGCCAGGTTAATACCCAGCTCCTCCATCAGTATCTTCGTCTGCCTTAACTGGGCAATATCTCTATCTGAATAAAGGCGAATATTACCCTGGGAACGAGATGGCTCTATTATGCCAATCCTTTCATAGTAACGCAAGGTGTGGGTACGGATACCCAGCATCCTGGCAGCGATACTTATCACATAACGTGGCTCTTCATTATTCTGATTCATAGTTCACCTCTTTACTTATTCACCGGGTCGGAGCTGGCTAATTTGCTCAAACAATTTCTTCTCTTCAGGCGTAAGCTTGGTTGGTAAAACTACTTTCACCTTAGCCAACAAGTCACCACGGGAAGAGTCACCCAGATGGGGCATACCCTGACCTGTCAAACGAAAAGCCCGCCCGTTCTGAGTCTCCGGCGGTATCTTTAATACCAGTTTCCCTTTAAGAGTGGGTACTTGTACCTCTCCACCCAGTACCGCTACTGTTAACGGGACGTCTACTTCGACATATAAATCATCGTCTTTTCTTTCAAACAACTGGTGAGGCTTGACCGATATTATCAGGTAAAGGTCACCGCTTTTACCGCCACCAAAACCCGACTCCCCTTTACCTGCGATACGTACTCTGGATCCGTCCTTAACACCGGATGGGATCTTAACCTCGATTTGCTTCATGCCGCTTACCATACCCGAACCCCGGCATACTGAGCACAAGGCATTCTGTATACGACCGGTACCCTGACAAGTCGAGCAAGCTTGTTGGCTCTCCATGTTGAGTATGCGGCTTGTACCCTGAAAGGCTTCCTCAAGGGTTACCTCAACCGGATGCTCTATATCACGTCCACGTCTGGACCTGGTGCGGCGACTGGAGGTACCACTCCTGGACCCCCAGAGTAGATCATTAAACAGGCTCCCTATATCACCTTCATCAGATTGAAAACCCTGGGCTCCACCAGAGCCAAAATCCCGGTAGAAGTTCTGCTGCCCTTGTGCCTTAGCAAACTGGTCAGCATATTGCCACTGATCGCCGTACTGGTCATACTTCTGCCTTTTTTCTTTATCGGACAGGACTTCATAAGCCTCATTAATTTCCTTAAATCTGGCTTCTGCTGTCTTGTCCCCAGGATTAACATCGGGATGGTGTTTGCGAGCGAGTCGCCGGTAAGCCTGTTTTATCTCACGCTCGCTGGCATCACGTTTCACTCCCAGTATTTTATAGTAATCTTTACCTGCCATATAAACTCCACTGCTATTATAAGCTATACTCATATTAATTTTCAACACTTTTATGAAGAAACTTGATAATATTATATTAACTTAACTTAGTATTATTGTCAGTAACCGGAAAAGGCTAATTAATAATCCCTAATTTGAGATGGTTAATTAATCATTCACCTTTATCCCTGAGGCTTACCAAAAATTCCATTCACGACCTGATACACCCACGTGCTGAAAAAAATTCGGTACTCAAGTCGGGAATCCAGATGGGGAGGTGGTTCTGGATCCCCACTTCCGCAGGGATGGTAAAAATAGTATTACTTTATTGTTTTTGGATAGCCTCAAGTAAGTGAGGGGTAAAAAGCCAATCGCTAAGCCCTCGTATTATAAAGGAATTACCTGCCCGCTTGCCTTCGCTGACCTACTTACCGTCCCCCTGTCTGCCGTATACCAATATTGGATATTCGTTTTGTAAAAAACTTTTTTATATTTAAATCAAATAGTCCTTTTTCGTGCGTAAGACAGTTACCGGCACCGGATTCAAATATTAAAATAAGCGTGATTCGTTTCGTTAGAATTATTCATTCAAATCAATGGGTAATTCAGGCTGGCAGAATGACGTATCAAGATAATGCTCAAGAATACTCTCGATGACCGTTTTGAGGTAGCGGTGGTCAGTCCGGTCTAACTGATATTTTGTACAATAACATTTTTAGAGTAAGCGGGAGAATTCTTTGAGTACACGGAGGTTAATAGAATCATTCTGAAGAAAAGACTGTAACCTGACCCGGAGCACGGCGGTACCGGGGTAAATGCCTTCCAGATTGATGATTTCCAAAAACTGGCTCATTTCACCGGGGCTAAGATTATTTGAATAGAAGCCGTGTTTACGGGCATTCTGATTGCCTTTCTGACCGCCACGTTTTCTTTCGTTTTGGGTTAAATTTGCAGTCAATTTTTAGAACCCTCACAAATAAGATTTGAAACAGGAAATCAAAGACAGGCTTACGGGATAAGGTAGCACATATGTTCTAATATAACTATAGAGATTACGCTTCTTATTGTCAAGGATAAAGTGACGAAAATGTCTCCCGCGAAATGAGCAAATTATCAAGTTCTTAGCTATAAGCCCCCACCAGATTGCTTCGCCTCCCGACTTCGTCGGGATGGTGTCGCAATGACGGGGGAGGATATTAGGGTTTAGTTGAATTTTTACCGCCCCTCCCTGAGATTCCTCGTCGTCCTTCAGCTGAAGGACTCCTCCAGGATGACATTTTCGGACAGCCTCAGGGAAGGGGGTTGAGGGATAGGTTACTAAACAGTCTCCTTAATTTGAAGTTTGACAGATGGTGAAAAGTGTATTTACATTGAGTTATATTCCTCCGTCTAATAAATCTTGTCTTAAACCAGTAAGTTATTA